>JAFRVZ010000065.1 GCA_017438265.1 Bacteroidales bacterium | reverse complement strand
GCCGAGGGCGCGTAAGCCCTCGGGGAGGCCGGCGTCAGCGCCGTCTAGGTCGGCTTCGGCCCCGGCTCCATCTGCACGACCCGCGTCGTCGCCGGCGTCGGCGTCCCGCAGCTGACCGCCATCATGCTCGCCGCCGAGGCCCTCGAGGGCACCGGCATCCCCGTGATCGCCGACGGCGGCATCCGCTACTCCGGCGACATCGTGAAGGCCCTCGCCGCCGGCGCCAGCACCGTCATGCTCGGCTCCGTCCTCGCCGCCTCCGCCGAGGCTCCGGGCGACGTCGTCGAGTTCAACGGCGTCCAGTACAAGAAATACCGCGGCATGGGCTCCCTCGAGGCCATGGAGTGCGGCTCGAAGGACCGCTACTTCCAGGACGGCGAGAGCGACATCAAGAAGCTCGTCCCGGAAGGCGTCGTCGCCCAGGTCCCCTTCAAGGGTTCCGTGAACGACATCATCTACCAGATGGTCGGCGGCCTCCGCTCCGGCATGGGCTATGTCGGCGCCAAGGACATCGAAGCGCTCCATTCGGCACAGTTTGTGCGCATCACTACCGCCGGCTTCCTGGAGAGCCACCCCCACGACGTGACCATCACCAAGAACGCCCCGAACTATTCCCGGTAACCGCCCATGCGCAAATGCGGCCTCATACTGCTTGCCACCCTCCTGGCGCTGCTGACCCCCGTCTCCTGCGAGGTCCTCTCGGACTGGATCCACGACGACGGGGTCGTCGCCCGTGTAGGCCGCCACAAGCTCACCCTCTCCCAGGTCGAGGAAATCATCCCCGACGGAACCTCCCCGGAGGACAGCCTGAACCTCGCCCTGCAGTACATCAACAGCTGGGCGTCGGAGCTCCTCTTCTCCGAGGTCGCCGCGGCGCAGCTGACCAAGAGCGAGCAGGACGTCTCCCGCGAGCTGGAGGACTACCGCCATTCCCTCCTGAAGTACCGCTACGAGCAGCGCTACCTGAACGAGCGCCTCGACACCGTCGTCAGCCGCAACCAGATCGAGCAGTATTATGAGACCCACAAGGACCTCTTCGTCCTCGAGCGCCCGATCGTGAAGAGCCGCTTCCTCGACATCATGCAGGAATCCCCCTACCTGGAGGTCCTGAAGGGCAAGATGTCCTCGAAGGATTACGAGGACGTCTCCCAGGCGGACAGCCTCGCCTACTCTTCCGCCCTGAAGTATGAGGACCGCTCGGACCGCTGGATCGACATGGTGGCCTTCGCCCGCGACTTCGGCACCGATTACGGCACCCTCCTCGCCCGCCGCGACAGGGACGGTTTCATCGAGCTCCCCGGCGACGGCGACGTCAAGATCGGCTACATCTGCGACCTCCTCCCCGCCGGCCGCACGGCCCCCCTGGAGTACTGCGAGGACCGCATCAAGGAAATCATCATCAGCAACCGCCGCCGCGACCTGCTGATTGCGCTGGAACAGGACCTCCTGGCGGATGCGCTCAATAAAAAGAATTTTGTAATATATTGATAATGAATCGAGTAATTAAAATATTGGCGAGTGTCGCCCTGGCCACGCTCCCGCTTGCCCTCTCCGCCCAGCGCTACGCGGGCGGCCTGGTCGACAAGACCGTCGCCGTGGTGGGCAACGAGATGATCGCCCTGTCCGACATCGAGTCGGAAGTCACGATGGCCCGCGCCCAGGGGCAGTCCTCCGACCGGAACATGCGCTGCGAGCTGCTGGAGAACGTGATGATCGACAAGCTCTTCCTGATGCAGGCCCGCCTGGATTCCCTGGAGGTCAATGCCGACAACGTGGAGAATGAGCTCCAGAACCGCCTCGACCAGGTCCGTACCTCGCTGGGCGGCGACGACAAGGTCGAGGAGTACTTCGGCAAGCCGCTGTACCGGCTCCGCCTGGAGTGGCGCGAGCGCTTCCAGGACCAGAGCCTGACCCAGCAGGAGCGCCAGAAGATCGCCGGCCGCGTGCCGGAAATCACCCCCTACGACGTCCGCCAGTACCTCGACACCGCGAATGTCGACGACCTCCCGCTCGTCCCGATCAAGTACCAGCTCAGCCAGATCTGCATCTACCCCGACCGCGAAGCGGCCAACCTCGCCGTCAAGGAGCGCCTCCTCTCCATCCGCGAGCGCATCATCAACGGCGAGCGTTTCGCGACCCTCGCCCGCCTCTATTCGGAGGACCCGGGTTCCGCGCGCCGCGGCGGTGAGCTCGGCCTCGCCTCGAAGTCCATCTTCTGGCCCGCCTTCTCCGACGCCGCGATGTCCCTGAAGCCCGGCATCATCTCCCAGATCGTCGAGACCCCCGACGGCTTCCACCTGATCGAGGTCCTCGAGAAGAGCGGCGACATGTTCAACGCCCGCCACATCCTCCTCAAGCCGAAGTACACCGACGAGGACCGCGAGCGGGCCTTCAAGACCCTCGACAGCCTCAAGACGGAGATCGCCGCCAAGGCCATCACCTTCGAACTCGCCGCCCGCTTCTATTCGGAAGACCTGCCGACCAAGACCAACGGCGGCCAGATGGCCGACCCCTATACCGGCTCTTCCTATTACGAAATCGACCAGATGAAGCCGCAGGACTACATCGCGGTCAGGGACCTCAAGGAGGGCGAGATCTCCGACCCCGTCGAGTCCCTGGACAACGAAGGCCGCAACGGCAATACCGTCTATAAGATCCTCCGCGTCGACAAGATCATCCCCGCCCACCCCGCGACCTACGAGAACGACTTCACGCAGCTCGCCGACCAGGTCCGTGCGGAGCGCCAGCAGATGGAGATCGACAAGTTCATCGACGAGAAGATCAAGTCGACCTATATCGTCATCGACCCGATCTTTGCCGACTGTGACTTCAGCCGCAGCGGCTGGTCGGAGAAAATCCGCAAAGACTGATGTCGCTGCTCGTGTCGTTCCTGCTGGCCCTGCTGCCGCTCTCCGCTCCCCAGAACGAGAAGACCGACAGCCTGGTGCGCCTGATGAGCGCCCAGTCGGCCCAGCTGTACCAGGACGAGGAGGGCCGGAATTTCCGCAAGGTCATCGGCCCCGCCCGCTTCCTCCACAACGACACGTACCTGATCTGCGACACCGCCATCTGGCGCGTGGATGACAAGATCATCAACGCCTTCGGCAATGTCCGTATCCTCCAGGAGGAGACCGTCCTGGACAGCGACAAGCTCGACTACCTGATCGACGAGGACCTGGCGCAGTTCCGGGGCTCCCTCGTCCAGCTCCAGGACAAGGACGGCAACACCCTCCGCACCCGCGACCTCGACTACAACACCCGCGACAGCGTCGCGACCTTCTTCAACGGCGGTGCGATGCGCGACCGGGACGGCCAGCTGATCGAGAGCCAGACCGGCACCTACGATTCCAAGATCAAGACCTTCACCTTCGACCGGAACGTCAACATGTTCTCGGACTCGGTCTTCGTCCGCACTGCGAACATGGAGTACCGCAGCGAAGAGGGGCGGGCCTATTTCCACGGGGACGTCAACGCCTGGCAGAAGGAGAACATGCTCTCTGCGATGCAGGGCTATTATGACCGTACGGATTCGACCTTCTTCTTCCAGGACGGCGTCCACCTCCTGGCCGAAGACCAGGAGGGCTGGGCCGATTCCCTGTATTTCTACCGCAGGGACAACCGGGTCCTGCTGCTGGGCAACGCCCAGGTCCTGGACACGACCCGCAACACCATCGGCCTCGCGGACTACATCCTCTACGAGGACGGCGTCCGGACCGTCACGATGAAGCGCAATGCCGCGATCGTCGGCGAGACCGAGCAGAACGGCGAGAAGGATACCCTCTATGTCGGCGGCGACCTGATCCGCTACTGGACCGTGCCCCGCAACCGGATTCCCGAGACGGAGGTCGCCGCGGCCGCGAAGCGCGCCGGCGACATCGCCGTCGATCCGGTGACCCAGTACCGCCGCGACGCGGCGGAGAAGGCGGCTGCGGCCGCGGCCAAGGCGAAGGCGGATGCCGCCAAGCAGAGCGGCCAGACCCCGCCGCCGGCCGCCGCGCAGCAACAGCAGCAGACCTCCCGCCAGCGCAACGCCGGCTCCCGCCGGGAGTCCCGGCGCGAGTCCCGCCGCAAGGCGAAAGCCGCCGCCGAAGAAGACCTGACCCTTTCCCTCGCGGACACGACCGCCGTCCAGGCCGCTGAAATCCCGGAGGAAATCCTCGGGGAGGAGGAAGCCGCCGTTCCGGAGACCGAAGAGGCCGCCCCGGAGGTGGAGGAGACCGTCCCGGAACCGGAGGAAGCCGTTCCGGAACCGGAACAGGAAGCTCCGGAAGAAGGCGGAATCGCCGAAGAGCCCGAGGCGGCGGAGCCGGCGGAAACCCCGGCGGACACCCTTTCGTCCGCCCCCGGCGACACGACCGCCATCGGCTTCGCCGAGATTATCGGCCGCGTCCGCCTCTTCAAGAAAGATATCCAGATGCGCTGCGACTCCCTGGTCTACAACGACCTGGATTCGCTCGTCCGCTTATACAAGGACCCGATCCTCTGGAACGAGGGCGTGCGCCAGTACGCCGCTGACAGCATCAGCGCCATCATGCGCGACGGCCGTCTTCAGAAGGCCAGCCTGATGTCGAACGCCTTCATCACGATCCAGGAGGACTCCCTCCTCTTCGACCAGATCCGCGCGACCGAGGTGACCGCGTTCTTCGATCCGGACGGCAACCTGTCCCGCTTCGACGCCCTCGGCGGTGCGACGACGATGTTCTACCTCGAGGAGAACGGCTCCTATGCGACCGTGAACAAGACCGAGTCGAAGATGCTCTCCGCCTATTTCCAGAACGCGGAAATCAGCGAGATCTACTATTTCGACGCGCCGAAGAACGACGCCTATCCGCTGGCCCAGATGAAGGCGGACGACAAGCAGATGAAAGGCTTCCGCTGGCATGCGTCGGACAAGCCGAAATCCCCGGAAGACATTACGCCCCTGCGTCCGCGCCCGTCCCAGCGCGCGGCCTTTGCCGGCCGGGCCCGCCCGACCTACAGGGAGGCGGCCCGCTACTTCCCGGGCTACATCGACGGCATCTACCGCCAGATCGAGGTCAGCGACTCCCTTCGAGCCGTCCGTGAGCGGATCCGCGCCGAGCGGGAGGCCCTCGAGCGCGAGCGCGCCGACTCCCTGGACGCCGCGTCCCTGCGCGCCTCCCTCGACACCCTCGGGACCGCCGCCGACTCCCTTGCGGTCGCGGCTGATTCCCTCGCCACCGGCGCTGACAGCCTCGCCGTCGCGGCCGATTCGCTCGCCGTCGCGGCCGACTCCCTGCAGGCCGCCGCACCGGCGGAACCGACCGCCGCGGAGCTCCGCGCCCGTCGACGCCAGGAGCGGCTGGACGCCCGCGAGGCCCGCTGGGCCGAGCTTGATGCCCGCGACGCCGCGAAGGCCGCCGCAAAGGAGCAGAAAGCCGCCGCGCGCCGCCGCAAGCAGACCCTGAAGAAGCTCCTGGTGGCAGAAAAACAAGCGGCCAAGGATCAGAAGAAACTTGACCGCTATGTAGCGAAGCTCGAAAAGCAGAAGGCGCGCGCCGCTAAGCGGCGTAAAGAGAAATCAGGTTCAGAATAACCTGGCGGGCTTTCTCCATATTCTCCACCGTCACCCACTCCATCTTTCCGTGGAAATTCAGTCCGCCCGCGAAAATGTTCGGGCAGGGCAGTCCTATGAAGGACAGGTTCGCGCCGTCGGTGCCGCCGCGGATCGGCTGGATGCGCGGCTGGACGCCCGCCATCTCCATCGCCTTCACGGCCTTCTCCACGATGTGGTAGTGGGGCTCGACCTGCTTGCGCATGTTGTAGTACTGGTGGCGCACCTTGACGGTCGCGGTCCCCTCGCCGTAGCGGGCGTTGATGATGTCCGCCACGCGCTGGATTTCCTTCTTCTTGGCCTCGTACTTCTCCATGTCGTGGTCGCGGATGATGTAGGAGAAGTCGGCTTCCTCGACCGTGCCGTTGAAGCTGATGATGTGGAAGAAGCCGTCGTAGCCCTCCGTGTATTCGGGTTTCTGCTCGACCGGCAGGAGGCTGTCGAACTCCGTCGCGATGCGGATGGCGTTCTTCATTTTGCCTTTGGCGTAGCCGGGGTGGACGTTGCGGCCCTGGATGTGGACGGACGCGGCCGCGGCGTTGAAGTTCTCGAATTCCAGCTCGCCGACCTCGCCGCCGTCCATCGTGTAGGCGAAATCCGCCCCGAAGCGCGCTACGTCGAATTTCGCGACGCCCCGGCCGATTTCCTCGTCCGGCGTGAAGCCGATTTTGATGTCGCCGTGCCTGATCTCCGGGTGCTCGACGAGGTACTCGACGGCGGACATGATCTCCGCGACGCCGGCCTTGTCGTCCGCGCCGAGCAGGGTCGTGCCGTCCGTCGTGATCAGCGTCTCACCCTTGTGGTCCAGCAGCTCCGGGAACTCGTCCGGCTTCAGGTACAGCCCCTCGACGCCCCGCAGGGGCACGTCGCTGCCGTCGTAATCCAGGATCACCTGCGGCTTCACGTTCGCCCCCGAAGCGTCGGGAGAGGTATCCACATGGGCGATGAAGCCCAGCTTCGGTACCTCCCGGTCGATGTTGGAGGGGAGCGTTCCCATCACGTATCCGAACTCGTCGAGCGTCGCGCTGACGCCCATCGCGTTCAGCTCCGCGCACAGCATCCGCAGCAGGTCCAGCTGCTTGCCGCTGCTCGGCTGGCTCTCCGAGTTCTCATCCGACTGCGTATCCACAGCCACGTACCGTAAAAACTTATCCTGTAACTTTTCCATAATCCATTGACAATTATTATTCTTTTACGCACCTGACCGAGCACGCGTGATCACGGTATGTACCGTAGTAGAAACAAGGTGAGCCGAGCAGATCGTAATCATAATCGTATAACCCGGAGTAAGTGTTATTATTGAAAGTATCTTTCCATAGAATGCCGTCGCTGCACCAGATACGGACGCTGATTCCTTCTCCGCGATGCTGGATAATCCCTTGTCCCTGGATATATTCGACGCTGTTAATCATGGTCTTCGCTCCCTGACGGTATCCCGTATCCGGAATCCAGGTTATCAAACCTCCGGTGTAGCGGACGTATAAGCCGCCGTCACGTATGTCTTGCGGGTTATTGAAGTAGTCCATAAAGAATGAACCCCAGGAAGACTTGGCCGGAACCTTCCAGCCGGCCGGGCATGGATCGAAGATCGTCTTGGAAGCATTGTTCCACAGGGCGATTGCCCGCAGTTCTTCTGTCATCCACGGGGTGTTGTTGTAGGTAAACGGATAGTAGGTAGGCTGCAATACTGTTTGCGCGACGGTATATAACTCGTTCTTGGCAACTCTTGCCGTACCAAGGATGGCAGCTTCAGTACTTGAGTATGTGGTACGGTCCGGCGCATTCAGGAAAGGATCCTTGCGTCCCCACTGGTAGAGCAGGCCATAGTCCTGGGAGTTTGTGCTATTCGCGGAGGAGGTGGTTGCGCCCAAATTCCGGTTCATAAACACGTCACCTCCCTCGAAGGACAACGAGCCCAGAGCGCTGTCGGTAAACCATAGGTGCCAGCTCCAGAGGATGTTGCCGCTGCCATCCTTGATGGCTACGACGGCATTTCCTCGCTTATACTGACTTCCCGTGGAGAAATACACATAACCGTCCTTGTAGGTTACCCCGTAGATCATCTCCCGGTTTTCCGGAGCAGTCGTTGAGCCGTAAGAGGCCCATACCAGTTCCGCGGAAGCGATGGAGGAGGACGATGTCGATGGACTGATACCGGCGAGTGCTGCGGCACCGTTGCCTTTGACTGTCGCGATGAACTTGTATTGCCCCTTGGCCGGAACTACATAGCAATTAGCTGTTCCGGCACTGCTCAGATCCGTGTATTCCTCAGGGTTGACATAATCAACATCCCTCACGCAACGGACAGAGCAGGCCCAGTACTTGTCTTTGTTTTGCATACTTCCTGCATTGCTGCTGGAAAAATCGAACGATCTGGCGTATTCATCATAAGTCGTATACAGATAGCATGCGCTTCCCTGGTCGAAATACTGAATATGACCGTGCCCAAATACTCCGGAGGCCGGGAACCAGGCGGAGACATTACCATTCCCCGTAGCATTCTTGACAGGGAAAGTCCCTCCCTTGCCGCTTTGCCACGTGCCTTGGCCGGTTATGCCACTGAATTCCGAACGATCGGGGACTTTCCAGCCGGGCGGACAGGGGTCGAAAATGTTCTTGGCACTTCCTGCCCAGGTTGCGCCGGAAATGTCACCGCTGGATACTTTGGTCGGATTAGCCGTTGCCGCGGCGATGTCGAGGCTGGCTAACTCGAAAGTGGTCTGCGTTCCTTTCAGTCCTACAGTTCCCGAATTGGGATCCTGGCTGACTGTGTTGGGGAATGGATCCTTGCGCCCCCATTCATACAACAGTCCGGCATCCTTGAAATTGGAGGAACTGTAGCTGGTAGTCGTGGCGCCCAGATTGCGGTCCATCATTACAGCATTGCTTCCCGGATAGATCTGTGAATTTGCGAGGAGATCGTCACTCTCAAACCAGATATGCCAGCTCCAGAGAATCGTGCCGCCGGCATTCTTGACGGCAATCAGCGCATTTCCTTCATAGGAATTGAGTCCGGTCTCGAAATACACGTAGCCGTTTTCGTATCGCACGTTCCGGATAAGAACAATATCCGTAGGCGCATATCTGTTCCCCTCTGTCGCCCAAAGCAGTTCTGCGGAAGCGGCTCCGGAAATGGTTCTGCTGATTCCTCCGAGGTCGGCTGCCCCGTTTCCGGCCACATTGACGGGGAATTTATAGGATCCCTGTTTATGGACGACATAACAGTTGGCCGTCTCGACAGCTCCCAGATCCTCGGCATTATTGGCGAGTGCGTTGAAACTCAAGGTAATCGGAGTGATCTTGCTCCGTTCGACGGTAATGGTCTTGTTCGCAGTCCGGGTCTGTTCGGAGAAATTGGTCGTGATGACTTTGATGGAAAGGTTTGTATAGTCGCCCTGCGGAACGGAGATATAGAATGGCGTCGGGTCGTTGCCAATAGCGACACCGCTATTATTATTGACGTTCAGCGTAATACCACCTGTGCCGGAACCCGCATCCGTAATGACGGCAGCATCGCCCGATATCGTAAACCGTCCGCTCAAATTCTGGTCGGCGCTCAGGATAATCTTATGGACAGCCTGTCCGGGGAGCGTAGTGCTGATGTCCAGCCGGATGATTCCGCAAAGGTTCTTAAAATTGAGGTTGGAGCTCTCACTGGAGGCATACATCGGAGACTGGTCTATGTTGCCCGCAGTATACCGCTGAACATCGTATAATGTCATGGTTGAGCCGCTGCTTAGGTTGGAATTCAAAGATATGGGATACCAGGCCGTATAAGGTCCGTCGCCCACTTCCGTACCGGTGCCTCTGAAGTTCAGGGTAGTCTGGGGCCCGGATTGTGCGGCTTCATACCAGCCGCGATGTCCTTCTCCGTCCTGGATTGCTACTCCGTCTTCCTGCTTCCAAAGAACAGCATACCCTTCGGCGTCGTTGCCCGATAGTTCGGTCTTGGTGGAAGCAGATTCCGTAGTGGCTGTAAAGACAATGGGCTCGTCCTGTTTCGGTTTTTCGACCAATTCTTCCTTGACGCAGGCGCTCAGTGTGAGCAGGAAGCAGGCCGCGAGTAATATTCTCTTTTTCATGGCGTCGTCCTCCTAGTCGAAATCGCTGTCGGTGTACTGGTTGCTGCTCAAGTCGAACTTTTCGGTGTCCTGGCCTGACAATCCGAGCAGGGAGTTGCCGGGCGAGAACTCGACGACAGAGATTATCGGGCTCTCGTAGATAGAGGATGCTGTTTTCATGGTTATGTGGCTATGTGTTTATGTTTTATGTGGTTATGTGCTTATTCGGTTTTCAGGGAGGCGCGGATCATGTAGGCGCAAATGGCGAGGAAGGGGATGATGGCGATGGCTTCGCCGTAAGTCGCGTTCCAGTTGGTGAGGAACCAGTCGACATTGGCGAACTTGAGGATGGCGCTGACCACGCCCATCAGGGCGCCGCCGGCGATGAAGCCGCTCGCGATGAGGGTACCCTTTTCCTGGCGCGCTGCGTTGAGCTCCTTGTCCTTGCTGCGGGTGCTGACGTACCAGGAGATGGCGCCGCCGACGAGGAGCGGGAGGTTGAGGTCGATGGGGATGAACATGCCGAGGCAGAAGGCGAGGGCCGGAACCTTGAAGACGGTCAGCAGGACCGCGATGATCGCGCCGAGGCCGTACATCAGCCAGGGAGCGCTGCCGCCTTCCATCATCGGCTGGATCACGGCGGCCATCGCGTTGGCCTGCGGCGCGACGAGCGCTTCGTCGCCGACGAAGCCGTAGGTCTTGTTCAGCAGGATCACGACGCCGGCAACCGTCGCAGCCGCGACCAGCACGCCGAGGAATTTCCAGGCCTCCTGCTTCGCGGGGGTCGTGCCGATCCAGTAGCCGATCTTGAGGTCCGTGATGAAGCCGCCGGCCGTCGAGAGGGCCGTGCAGACCACGCCGCCGACGAGCAGCGCCGCGACCATGCCGGCGTCGCCCTTCAGTCCGCAGGCGACGAGCACCAGGGCGGTGATGATCAGCGTCATGATGGTCATGCCGCTGACGGGGTTCGTACCGACGATGGCGATCGCGTTGGCCGCCACGGTCGTGAAGAGGAAGGAGATGACCGCGACGATCAGCAGGCCGACGAGGGCCTGCCAGAGGTTGTTTACGACGCCGCCCAGCGCGAAGAAGGCGAAGACGCCGACCAGCGCGATGGCGATGCCGAAGACCACGGTCTTCATCGGGATATCCTGCTGGGTGCGCTCGACGGCCTCGGCGGTCGCGCTGCCGCCCTTCTTGCGGAACTCGCGCGTCGCCATCCCGACGGCGTCCCTGATCACGCCGGCCTGGCGGATGATGCCGATGATGCCGGCGGTCGCGATGCCGCCGATGCCGATCTGGCGCGCATAGGTGCGGAAAATCTCATCCGCGGACATCTGGCCGATCGCCTCCGAGAAATGCATTCCCAGAAAATCGACCCCGCCGCAGAAAGCGCCCATCAGCGGCACGGCGACCAGCCACACGAGCAGCGAGCCGCAGCAGATGATAAAGGCATACTTGAGGCCCACGATGTAGCCCAGGCCCAGCACGGCGGCGCCGGTGTTGATCTTCAGCACCAGTTTCGCCTTTTCGGCGATCGTCTGTCCCACGCGCGTGACGGTCGTGCTCAGCGTTTCCGCCCAGGCGCCGAAGGTCGAGACGACAAAGTCATAGAGGCCGCCGATGAGGCCCGCGGTCAGCAGGGTCTTGAAGCTCTTGCCGCCGCTTTCGCCGCTCACGAGCACCTGCGTCGTCGCCGTCGCCTCCGGGAACGGGAATTCCCCGTGCTGCTCCTTGACGAAGTATTTCCGGAACGGGATCAGGAAGAGGATGCCGAGCACGCCGCCCAGCAGCGAGCTCAGGAACATGTGGGTAAAGTTGACGTCCAGGCCGAGGATGTAGATGGCGGGGAGGGTAAAGACCGCGCCCGCCACGATCACGCCCGAACAGGCGCCGATCGACTGGATGATCACGTTCTGGCCGAGGCCGTTCTTCTTGCCGAGCGCGCCGGTCAGGCCGACGGCGATGATGGCGATCGGAATCGCCGCCTCGAAGACCTGTCCCACCTTCAGTCCGAGGTAGGCCGCCGCGGCGGAGAAAATCACCACCATCAGCAGGCCCAGCGCCACGGAGTAGGGCGTCACTTCCGGGAAGGTCTTGTCCGCCGGCAGCAGCGGCTTGTACACTTCCCCTTTCTCCAGCTTCCGGTGGGCATTCTCCGGCAGCTTCAGATTCTTGTTCTCTTCCATATATATACGATTGACTTTCCGAATGAAGGTATTTACAAATATAGGTAATTTTTGATAGCGAAAAAAAATCGAAAAAAATTTGGAGGAACAAAAAAAATCAGTACCTTTGCAGCCCGCTTGAACAACAGGCGATACGTTCTTTGAAAATATTGAGAGAGATATACGAGGTAATAGATAGAAAAAAGAGATTAGTCTAAAGCAAAATTCGAGTTTTTTCGATTTTGCGGGTGACTGCAATTTCAAACGAAGAATAGGCAAGATTAGAAATAATCATTCGAGAAAGAGAAGAAGAGCGAACGGAGGATGCCTAGGCTTCCGGAGGCGAAGAAGGACGTGGTAAGCTGCGAAAAGCTCCGGGGATCCGCAAACAGGAATTGATCCGGAGATGTCCGAATGGGGCAACCCGGCGGGTTGAAGACCCGTCACCATCGTTAAAGATGGAGCGAACGCAGGGAACTGAAACATCTTAGTACCTGCAGGAAGAGAAAGAAATATCGATTCCCAAAGTAGTGGCGATCGAAATGGGAAGAGCCTAAACCG
>JAFRVZ010000064.1 GCA_017438265.1 Bacteroidales bacterium | reverse complement strand
TCTTTGTCCGCCACGCCCGGCTTCACGGTCGCGAAAACGGAGCAATCATCGAGAAACGCGCTGACCACGTATTCGATATCCTTCTTGATGTCTCTTAAATTCATATCTCTTGCGAATTAATCCGCCGCAAAGATACAATTTTTTTTACAATCTCTCCCTCCCTTTCATTTTTCACCCGCCCCCCCGCTCTCCTCCCTCCCCGCCCTCCGGCAGCAAGGAGTCTGCTGTTCCCGGAACCCTTCGCAGTCTTCGACTGCTCGTCCCTCCCACTGCGCTGCGCTTGCGGGCCCCTCCCGCTCATACGGCCGCGGGCGGCCATAGGTTCCGGAAACAGCAGACTCCTTGCTGCCGCCCGCCCGCGTTCCGTTATGGCGTGATTTGCAACAATCTGATAACCAGTAAAATGCATAAACCAACACCGCAAAAAACGCTTGTGTTGCTTTTCGTAACACTCTTTGTATCAGCGTGTTGTAAATCACGCTCAAATCTCCCGCCCCCCTTCCACGCCGCCTTCCACGCCGTCCATCCTTTTTCCGCTGGCGGTTACCTTGCGGCGCTGCCACGTAAGTTGTTGGGCTGGCGGTTGCCTTGCGGCGCTGCCACGTAAGTTGTTGGTTTAGAGGGGGATAGGTGGAATAGAAGTGTCCGATTTCGGGCACTTCTATTCCAAGTAAACTGCTGTGATAGTGCGTGTTACGTGGCAGCGCGAATGAGGCTTCCAAAGCTCTTGGCGTGCTGCAGGGCCTTCGCCGACGAGATTGCCAGCCAGCTCTCCAAATAACCCCTCCCGCCCGCGTCGGGCTCGGGCCGGGGATCAGTGCTTGAAGTCGAAGCGGATGTCGGCGGGGATCTTCTCCAGGCTGAGGGAGTGTCTGTCGGCATCGAGGTCCGCGCTGCGCCTGCCGTAGCGGGCTTCGAGGTCGGAGGCGAAGGCGTAATCGCCGGTCGCCTGGGTCTTCAGGACGAGGGCGGTCAGGTCCGAGAGGGCCTGCTCCATCTTTGCGAAATCGAGCGTGTACTGGCTGGAGGTCTTGCGCTGGAAGGCGCCGGCTTCGCGGAGGTAGTTGTAGATGATGAGGTTGGCGCGGCCGAGGGCGGACGCTTCGCCGAAGCGCGCTGAGCGCAGCAGGGAGGCGAAATAGGTCGTGAGCGCGTCTTCCTTCGTCAGGATGTGGTGGATGTCGTAGTGGTCCTGGAGGCGGCAGACCATGAGGATGCCGGCGGCGTTCGCCTTGACTTCCTCAAGGGTCGGGGCGGTGTTCCGGAGCGCGCTTTCGACGCTGCCCTTGCCGTTCACGGTCTCCTTGACGCCGAGGCCGTGGGCCACTTCGCGGAAGACGATGTTCCAGAAGAAGGCTTCGGAGGAGAGGTTGCCGGTGTATTCAGGGGAGAGGAGGACTTCGCCGGCGGGGGCGACGATGTGGTTGTACTTGGCCTTGATCACGTTCTCCAGGAGGATGGTGCGGGTGCCGTGGTCACGCTGGACGTCGGCGTCGAAGGGGAGGTTCAGGGCGATGACCTTGATGCCGGCGTTGGCCTTGCCGGCATAGTAGATGGCGTCGCAGGAGAAGATGTTCGAGCCTGCGCCGGGCTGGAAGGTCTTGTAGGCGGGGTCGCCGGGGAGGTCCTGCTGGAATTCGCCGATGCGCGAGACATACTGCATCAGCTCGTCGGTGCGGGCTTCGTTCTTCAGGAGGACGAAGGCTTCGTAGGAGCGCTTGAGGCCGAACAGCTGGTCGTCGGCGGCTTCGTTGGGGCCGATCACGAGGTCCATCTTGCTGTCGTCCATGTCGAGCCACGCGAGGCCGCTCTCGTAGTATCGGTCGGTCAGCAGGGCCTGGGCCTTGCTCTCGAGGTATTTCTTGACGCTGGGCTTGATCGTGATGTCGGCGGCGGCGCCGAGGTACTTGGCGACTTTTTCGAGGTGGGCCTTGTAGGCATCATGGTACCAGACGGCCTTGAGGGCGCCGTTCGCGTCGCGGCGGACGAGCGTGTAGGGGCTGTTCTTGGCGGGGTTGTTCCAGCGCTCGAACTCTTCGCGGGTCATGTCCGCGGGGTAGAATCCCGCGCCGGGAGGGCAGTCGCCGTAGCCTTCGACGAAGGATTTGCCGGTCGTGCGGTCCCAGGGGCCGTAGTTGATTTCCGCGTAGGCTTTCTGGACCGGGTCTTCGATCGCGTCAAGCAGGGCCTGGCGGTCGCCGAAGTACTGCTCCCAGTAGATGGCGTCGATCTCGTCGGCGGCGAAGCGGTAGAGGTTGAGGACCTCCTTGCCGTTGTCGGAGATGCCGCTGAGGTCGGGGGTTTCGACGGTCACGACCGCGTAGTCGTCGACGTTGCGGGTGAAGGAGGACTTGGGGGTATTGTTGCAGGAGACGACCGCGAGGACGAGGGCTGCAGGGAGGAGATACTTTTTCATATCGTTACAGCATAATCATAATCATAACCTGGGCGGCCACGACGCGCAGGAACATCGTGAGGGGGTAAACCGTGGCGTAGTTGACGGCGATGCGGCCGCTGCCGTACATCTGTTCGGAGAAGGAAAGGAGCGCCGGGTCGGTCGTGCCGCCGGCGAGGAGGCCGCAGATCTTGAAGAAGTCCATCTTCATCACGAGCCGCGCGACCAGGGCGATGACGCTCATCGGGATCAGGGTGATCAGCGCACCGTAGAGGACCCACATGTAGCCGCCGCTCGCGAGGGAGGCGACGAAGGTCTTCCCGGCGCCGAGGCCCACGGCCGCCATGAAGAGGGAGATGCCGATTTCGCGGATCATCAGGTTGGCGCTGAGGGCGGTATAGGTCGTGATGCGGAGCTTGGGACCGAAGTGGCCGAGGAGGATCGCGACGATCAGGGGTCCGCCCGCGAGGCCCAGCTTCAGGGGCTGGGGCATGTGGGGGAAGCGGATCGGGAGGGTCCCCAGGAGCACGCCGAGGGCGATGCCGAAGAAGATCGGAATCACGTTGGGGCGGTGGAGCGACTCGGGCTGGTTGCCGACGAGGCGGGCGAGCTGGGCGATGCCTTCCTCGGAGCCGACGACTGTCAGGCTGTCGCCCACCTGGAGGATCAGGTCGGCGTCGGCCTGGAGGTCCACGCCGGCGCGCAGGATGCGCGTGACCGTGACGCCGAACTTGCGGCGCACGTCCAGCTTGCGGAGGCTCTTGCCCGTGATGGAGGATTTCGTCACGGAGAGGCGGCCGGAGACCAGGGCGGTGCCGTCCTGGCTCCATTCTTCCATGTCGACCGGCAGCTCTTCGCCGAAGATGATGCAGACCTTCGAGCGGTGCTGGACGTCCGTCACGATGAGGAGCATGTCGCCTTCCTGGAGCGGGAGGTCGAGGTCCGGGAAGAAGACCTTGCCGTCGCGCTTCATCCGGGAAATGACGAGGTGGTCGGCGTTTTCTTCGCCGATGATGTCGTGGACGGTCTTGCCGAAGAGGGCGGGGTTCTCGACCCTGCAGGCGAGGCGGTAGGCGCTGCCCCGGGCCTTCTCGCCCTGCGAGGCCTGCTCTTTCTCGCGGTCGATGTCGACCTTGAAGAGGACCTTGGAGAGGAGGAGGACGGCGATGGCGCCGAGGACGCCGAGCGGGTAGGCAACGGCGTAGGCGGAGGCGATGCCGGTCGCGGCGTCCGCGACTTGGGCGGCGCGTTCGGCGGGCACGCCGGTCGCGTCGGAGAGCGTCTGCTGCGCCGCGCCGAGGCCGGGCGTGTTCGTCACGGCGCCCGACATGATGCCGGTCATGATGCCGAGGTTCTCGCCGCTGAGGAGGTGGATCACGTAGGTCGTGGCGACGGCCAGGACCACGAGACCGAGGGCGAGGAGGTTCATCGGGAGGCCGTCCTTCCGAAAGGAATGGAAGAAGCCGGGGCCGACCTGGAGGCCGATGGCGAAGACGAAGAGGATGAGCCCGAAGTCTTTGATGAAGCTCAGCATCACGGGGTTGATCCTCAGGCCGAGGTGGCCCAGGAGGATGCCCATGAAGAGGATCCACGTGGTCCCGAGGGAAATCCCCTTGACCTTGAATTTGGCCAGGAACAGGCCGGAGGCGATGACGATTGCCAGGATGAAGATGGCGCCGGCGGTATCTCTTTGGGTAAGAAGGTTCAGCATAGCGGCTGCAAAGATAGTTATTATATGTCCATTTATAGTAGATATTTGTCCGCTTTGTGGTGAGGAAATAGGAAATAATCCGTAAATTTACGGATGAACCAATGGGACGGTATGGAAAAGAAACTGCGCAAGAATCTGCTGTTCTGTCTGCTCGGCCTGGCGCTGGGTATCGTGCTCGCGCTGGTCGGGAATTATTTCTATGACAGGAGCTCGACCAACGAATCCTGCATGGCCTGCCATTTCCACCCGGAAGCGGCCGACAGCTGGAAGCAGTCCTACCACTACAACAACCCCAGCGGCACCAAGGTCGACTGCGTCCAGTGCCATCTCCCCCCGGAAGGCAGCTTCGCCCATTTCAAGGCGAAGGCGAAGATCGGGATCAAGGACGTCTGGTCCGCACTGACGAAGAAGAAGGAGGACATCGACTGGGAGTCCAAGAAGGAGCTCGAGCATGCGACCCGCATCGTCTACAACAGCTCCTGCCTGGAGTGCCACGTGAACCTGTACCCGACCGGGATTTCCGACGAGGGGATCGTGGCCCATCTCTACTACGACGAGAATGCGGAGAAGCTGAACCTCCAGTGCATCAGCTGCCATCTCGACGCCGGCCACTTCAACCCGAACTACAGCCATTCGAAGATGACGGGCGTCCCCGTCAGTTCTGCAAATACAGAGATTTATACGACCCTTGCCGAAGTGACTTCCTTCGAGAACTTTACGGAGACGGTCCCGGGGACTTCGGCGGCGATCCGGATGGTCGCCGTCCCGGGCGGGAAGTTCACGATCGGCAGCCCGTCGGGCGAGCAGTTCCGCGCCGGGGATGAAGGGCCGCAGAAAGAGATCGAGGTTTCCCCGTTCTTCATGAGCGAGGTCGAGATTACCTGGGACCAGTACTGGGCCTTCTACGGCGAGACGATGTCGGAAGGGCGGATCGACCCGGACGTCGTCCGGGCCCACAATGCCCGCCCCGACATCGACGCTGTCTCCGGCCCGACCCCGCCTTTCGGCAATCCGGACCAGGGCTGGGGCATGGGCGACCGCCCGGCGCTGACGATGACCCACTATGCGGCGGAGGTGTTCTGCCGCTGGCTGTCGCTGCGGACGGGACGCCATTACCGCCTCCCGACGGAGGCGGAATGGGAGTACGCGGCCCGCGGCGGGACCGACGGCGCGTATTTCTTCGACGGCAAGATCCGGAAGTTTGCGAAGGACACGACCGTGATCGGCGGTTATGTGATTTATGCGCACAACAGCCGGAACCGGACGCAGGAGCCTTCGCGCGTCAAGCCGAACCCGTTCGGGCTGAAGAACATGCTCGGCAACGTGATGGAGTATTGCTCCGACTGGTACGCGGAGGATGCGTACGCGCAGTTGCGTGACGGGGAGAAGGACCCGCAGGGCCCGGCGACCGGCACGGAGCATGTCGTCCGCGGCGGCTTCTACGCCGATGCGGCCGGCCGCGTCCGCAGCGCCGCCCGCAGCCATACCCGCCACGACGACTGGCTCCGGACCGACCCCCAGATTCCGAAGAGTATCTGGTGGTACTCCGACGTGAAGGGAATCGGCTTCCGCGTCGTCTGCGATGTTCCTGAAGGAATTAATTGATAACCAATATTATAACACTATGGAAGAGAATAAAATCAACAGAAGAGACTTTTTGTCGAAATCGGCGATTCTCGGCGTGACCGGCGTTGTCGGTACTTCCGCGCTGCTTTCCGCCTGCGGGAAGAAGGATACGATGGTTCCGCTGCGCCCGAAGGGCGAATACTATGTTCCGGAGCTGCCGGACAAGGCCATTGACGGCAAGGAGCTCAAGGTCGGCCTCGTCGGCTGCGGCGGACGCGGTTCCGGCGCGATCGTGAACCTGCTCAACGCCGCCGACGGCATCAAGGTCGTCGCCCTCGGCGACACCTTCCCGGACAGGCTCGCGAACGTACGCAACAACCTGAAGGAGAAATACAACCAGGATGTCCCGGACGACAAGTGCTTCATCGGCCTCGACGCCTACAAGAAGGTCATCGACGCCGGCATCGACATGGTGATCCTGACGACGCCCCCGGTCTTCCGTCCGGAGCATTTCGCCTACGCGACGCAGAAGGGCGTCCACTCCTTCCTCGAGAAGCCGATCGCCGTGGATCCGAAGGGTTACCGCAGCATCATCGCGACCGCGAAGCAGGCCCAGGCCAAGAACCTCTGCGTCGTGACTGGCACCCAGCGCCACCACCAGCGCCCCTACGTCGAAGCCTTCCAGAAGATCCAGGAAGGAATGATCGGCGAAATCACGGGCGGCAACGTCTACTGGAACCAGGGCATGCTCTGGTACCGTGAGCGCCAGAAGGGCTGGAGCGACGGCGAATGGATGATCCGCGACTGGGTCAACTGGAAGTGGCTCTCCGGCGACCACATCGTCGAGCAGCACGTCCACAACATCGACGTCTTCCTCTGGATGCTCGGCAAGCATCCCGTCAAGGCGACCGCGTTCGGCGCCCGCCACCGCCGCATCACCGGCGACCAGTACGACCAGTTCAGCGTCGACTTCGAGTTCGAGAACGGCATCCACCTCCACAGCATGTGCCGCCAGATCGACGGTACGAGCTCCAACGTCGGCGAGTATGTCCAGGGCACGAAGGGCTCCTGGAACAGCTATGACCATGAGATCAAGGACCTCCAGGGCAACGTCCTCTGGAAATTCGACGAGGAGGCCGCGAAGGCGCAGTTCAAGCAGAACGACCCGTACGTGCTCGAGCACGTCGACTGGGTCAACCACATCCGCAAGGGCGAGGCCCACGACGAGGCCGAGGCGACCGCGATCTCCTGCCTGGCAGGCGTGATGGGCCGCGAGGCCGCCTACACGGGCGAGACCGTGACCTGGGATGCGATGAGCGCCTCCAGTCTCGACTACATGCCCGCCGACCTGAAGATCGGCCCCATGGATATGTCCGGCTTTACCGTCCCCGTCCCCGGAACCGCCAAATAGTCATTTCGAGCGAAGTAGAGAAATCTAAAAACAATCTTCGATGAAAAGACGTGATTTCCTGAAGACATCCCTGGCCGGCGTGGCAGGCGCGTCCCTCGCGACGCTGCCTGCCGTCGTGACCGGGTGCGGCCCCGCGGCCCCGAAGAAGGCCGACGTGCCGCTGCGCCTCTCCTTCCAGGAGGGTATCGCCCCCGGCGCCAACCTCGGGGAGAAGCTGGATTATATGGAGAACCTCGGCATCGTCGGCTTCGAGCCGGGCGGCCGCGGCCTTGCGGGCCGGGTCTCCGAGATCGAAAACGCCCTCCGCGGCCGCAGCATCAAGGTTTCCGCGATCTGCGCCGGCTTCGGCGGCTTCATCCTCGCCGAGGATCCGGCCGTGAAGAATGAGTTCGACACGACGATGCGCGAGATCGTCGAGGCGGCCGGGCGGCTGGGTTCCGTCGGCGTCATCATGGTGCCGGCCTTCAACAACCAGAAGCCCTGCAAGCCCCATACGCTCGAGACGCGCGACTACCTTTGCGAGCAGCTCCATGCGCTCGGCGAATTTGCGCTGCAGTGCGGCACGACGGTGATCCTCGAGCCGCTGAACCGCCGCGAGGCCTTCTACCTCCGCCTGGTGCCGGATGCCGCCGCCATCTGCCGCGACGCCGACTCCGCCGGCGTGAAGTGCATGGGGGACTTCTGGCACATGCAGGAGGAAGCCTCCGACTACGCCGCTTTCATGGCCGCGGGTCCGAAGTACCTGCAGCATGTCCATATCGCAAGCCGCGGCCGGCGCGTGATGCCCGGCGAGGACGGCGAGGTCGACAATTACGTCGACGGCATGCGCGCGCTGAAGGAGATGGCGTACCCGGGATACGTCAGTTTCGAGTGCGGAACCAAGGGTGAGCGCACCGAAACCGTCCCCGCCGCCGTCGCCCTCCTCCGCTCCCAGTGGGACCAGGCCTGATTCCTCGCCTCATACTGCAGAAAAAGCAATTTTCCTGAGATCGTCGAAAAAACGCCGCCTCAGAACGCAGAAAAAGCAATTTTCCTGAGATATCCCAAAAAAGGGCTACTCAGAAAAATTGCTTTTTCTGCTTCCCGCCCCCTCCTGCCCGCCCTGTTCGGGCATCTCTTCTGTCATTTCGAGCGGAGCGCAGCCGAGAAATCTCCTCCCCCGGCCCGGCGGAAAAAGGAGGCTGCTGTTTCTGGAACCCTTCGCTGTCTTCGACAGCTCGTCCCTCCCGCTGCGCTACACTTGCGGCCCCCCCCCCCCGCTCATACGGCCGCGGGCGG
>JAFRVZ010000063.1 GCA_017438265.1 Bacteroidales bacterium | reverse complement strand
GGGCTTTCCTCCCGGCGGTTGCGTATGCTGATTTCAACCTTTTCTTCGTCGGCGGCAATTTCACGTATGACGCCAGCCCGGTCACCGTCAAGGGCGCGTTCAATTACGGCAAGCCGAAGATCAAGGAGTTCACCTTCGGTTTCCCGCCGGCATCGACCGGCAGCCTGCAGGTCCTGTACAACTGGCGCGGCCGCATCATGGCCGGCGTGACGGCGGACGGCGCGCTCAAGCGGAAAGGCACCTACCTGGAGGCGGACGGCCTGACCGAAACAGTGAAGAAGGAAGTGACCATCCCGGCGTTTGTCAACCTGGGCCTCCAGGGCGAATTTGCCATGACCCGGCAGCTCTCCGTCTGGGCCCGGGCGGCCAATCTGCTCAACAAGAATATCCAGCGTCACCCGCTTTATCCGGAGAGTGGCATTTACCTGGTGGGAGGCGTTATTTTCACCCTGTAATAGGGGTTTGAAAATTAGGAAAAACAACATTTTTTCGTTAACTTTGTGCGTTTTATGGGGATACCTGTAAAACGCACTTTTTTCGTGAAAATTTTTAGATGATAAAATGATAGAAAACGAAGAGATGAAACAGGCCGAAGAACAGTATTCGGCCAGCAGTATCCAGGTTCTGGAGGGCCTTGAGGCCGTCCGCAAGCGTCCTTCCATGTACATCGGCGACGTCAGCGAGCGCGGTCTTCACCATCTGGTCTACGAGGTGGTCGACAACAGTATCGACGAGGCGATGGCCGGGTTCTGCAACGACATCAAGGTCTGGATCAACGAAGACAATTCCATCACCTGCCGGGACAACGGCCGCGGTATTCCGACCGGCATGCACCCGAAGGAGCACCGCAGCGCCCTGGAGGTCGTCCTGACCGTCCTGCACGCCGGCGGCAAGTTCAACAAGGACAGTTACAAGGTGTCCGGCGGTCTGCACGGTGTCGGCGTATCCTGCGTCAACGCCCTGTCCGACCTGCTGGTCGCGGAGATCCACCGCGAAGGCAAGATCCATGTCCAGAAGTACAGCAAGGGCAAGCCGCTCGGCCCGGTCGAAGTGACCGGCGAATGCTCGGATACCGGCACCCAGATCACCTTCCACCCGGACCCGTCGATCTTCAACCTGAGCATCGTTTACAAGTATGAGACCCTCGCCGGCCGTCTGCGGGAACTGGCTTACCTGAACAAAGGCATCCGCATCACCCTGACCGACCGCCGTGAACTGGTCGACGAATACAAGGTCGACGAGAACGGCGACAGCAAGCCGACCGGCCGCCAGGTGTTCCGTACCGAGACGTTCTATTCCCAGGAAGGACTCAAGGAGTTCATCCAGTACTTGGACGCCGGCGCCCAGCAGCTGATTCCGGAACCGGTCTGCGTCAATTCCGACAAGATCATTCCGATCGACATCGCCCTCCAGTACAACAACGGTTTCAGCGAGAAGATCTATTCCTACGTCAACAACATCCATACGATCGAAGGCGGTACGCACCTGCAGGGCTTCAAGATGGGCCTCTCCCGTGCGCTCCGCAACTATGCCGACAAGAACAACCTGCTGGCCAAGGCGAAGGTCGAGCTCGCACCGGAAGACTTCCGGGAGGGCCTGACCGCCGTGATCTCCGTCAAGGTCGCCGAGCCGCAGTTCGAAGGACAGACCAAGACCAAGCTGGGCAACCCGGAGGTGACCTCCGCCGTCTCCCAGGCGACGTCCGCCGCCATGGACATGTACCTGGAGGAGAATCCGAAATTCGCGAAGACCATCATCGAGAAGGTCGTGCTGGCCGCTACGGCCCGCCAGGCCGCCCGCAAGGCTCGCGAAATGGTCCAGCGCAAGACCGTGATGACCGGTGCCGGCATGCCCGGCAAGCTGGCGGACTGCTCCGAGCGCAATCCGGAACTCTGCGAACTCTTCCTCGTCGAGGGTGATTCCGCAGGCGGTACCGCCAAGCAGGGCCGCGACCGCCGCATCCAGGCGATCCTCCCGCTGCGCGGCAAGATCCTCAACGTCGAGAAGGCGGCCGTCGACCGCGCGTTCGACAGCGAGGAGATCCGCAACATCTACACGGCGCTCGGCGTATCCGTCGCCAAGGAGGACGAGACCGGCGAGAAGCGCATGGACCTCAGCCGGCTCCGCTACCACAAGGTGATCATCATGACCGATGCCGATGTCGACGGCAGCCATATCGCCACCCTGATCCTGACCTTCTTCTTCCGCTACATGTTCGACCTGATCAAGAACGGCTACGTCTATCTGGCGACTCCGCCGCTGTACCTGGTCAAGAAGGGCAAGGAAGAGGTCTATTGCTGGACCGAAGCCCAGCGTTCCGAGGCGACCGCCCGTCTGGGCAAGGGTTCCGACAAGGGCGTGACCGTCCAGCGGTACAAAGGTCTCGGCGAAATGAGCGACCAGCAGCTCTGGGACACCACCATGGACCCGTCCAAGCGCCTGCTCCGCCAGATCACGATCGACAACGCGGCCGAGGCCGAGCGTACGTTCTCGATGCTGATGGGCGACGATGTACCGCCGCGCCGCCAGTTCATCGAAGAGAACGCCCACTATGCGAACATCGACGCTTAACCCTTTGCATATAAACGAAAAAACATAACTTCACCATGCTTGATATCTTTGACAGGATCGAAAGAGATTCCGGCGGCCCGATCGGCCAGTATTTCGAACAAGGCTTCGGCTATTACATGTACCCGCGTCTCGAAGGAGAACTGGGCCCGCACATGATCTTCAACGGCATCCCGGTGCTGAACTGGAGCCTCAACAACTACCTCGGCCTGGCCAACCACCCGGAGGTCCGCAAGGCGGACGCCCAGGCCGCCGCCGACTGGGGCCTGGCCTATCCGATGGGCGCCCGCATGATGTCGGGCCATACCCGCTATCACGAGAAGCTCGAGAAGATCTTCGCCGACTTCGAGAAGAAGGAGGATGCCTTCCTCTTCAACTTCGGCTACCAGGGTATCGTTTCGACGATCGACGCGCTGACCGCCCGTCACGACGTGATCGTCTATGACGCCGAATGCC
>JAFRVZ010000062.1 GCA_017438265.1 Bacteroidales bacterium | reverse complement strand
CCCACTGCGCTGCGCTTGCGGGCCCCTCCCGCTCATACGGCCGCGGGCGGCCATAGGTTCCAGCAATACCAGCCTCCTTTTCCCACCCACCCCCGGCGTCCCTCAGCGCGGCCTTGCCGCTACGCATTTGCACCCCGCCCGGCCTCCCAGCGCGCTGCAGGCCCTCCGCTCCTGCAAATGCGTAGCTGCCACCTCGCTCCCGCTCTCGCTGTCGCCGTCTAGGCGTTGTCCGACAGACACGAATCGGGCGGAAATGTGTCTTTTGCAGGCGGGGAGGGGGCTGGGAGACACGAATCGGGCGGGAATGTGTCTTTTGCGGGCCGGGCGGGGGCGAGACGGGACCGGGCAGGGGGGCGAGGCGGGGCAGTGCAGTGCAGGGATGAGGAGGGAGCGGCGGAGGGGAGAACGGCAGAGGAGACGGAGGAGAAAGGGGAAGGGCGTTAATTGCAATGAATTGGTGTATAGGGGGTTATGAAAAGGACTTGCGCATTTTGCATAAGTCCTTTTTGTGGCGTGATGGGAATCAATGGGTTGCGATTAACGCAGAGCGGGCGCGCCAAGGCGGATTTATTCGTATATTTGTTCACTATGATGAGTGAACAGGAAATGGACAGCACCCTGAAAGGGTTGTTCGAGGGCCTGGAATTCCAGGCGGAACCGGCGGGACTGTATGACCCGCTCCGGTATATGATGTCGATCGGAGGAAAGCGGATACGGCCGCGGCTGTGCCTGCTGGCCTTTTCGCTCTTCGACGAAGTCGCGGACGAGCGCATCCTCGAGCCCGCGGCGGGCCTGGAGATCTTCCACGCCTTCACGCTGCTCCACGACGATATCATGGACAAATCCGACACCCGCCGGGGCCACGAGACCGTCTGGAAACGCTGGGACGTCAACACGGCGATCCTCTCCGGCGACGTGATGTCGATCGAGAGCTTCCGCCGGATGGCGGCCGCGCCGCGCGAAGTGCTGCCGCTTGTGCTCTCCGTCTTTACGAAGACGGCGGCGCAGGTCTGCGACGGCCAGCAGATGGACATGGACTTCGAGACGCGGGAGCGCGTGCCGATGGCGGAATACATGGAGATGATCGGGCTCAAGACCGCGGTCCTGCTGGCCTGCAGCGCCAAGATCGGTGCGCTGATCGGCGGCGCCTCGAGCTTCGAGGCCCAGGCGCTCTACGACTACGGCTACGACCTCGGCCTGGCCTTCCAGATCGCCGACGACTACCTCGACGTCTATGCCGACCCTGCCGTCTTCGGCAAGCCCGTCGGCGGCGACATCCGCAACAACAAGAAGAGCTGGATGCTCCTGCGCGCCTTCGGGAAGGCCGCCGACCGCGGCGCGCTGGAGGCGGCGATGCGGATCGGGGACCCGCAGGCGAAGTACGACGCCGTCCGCGGCATCTACGATGCGCTCGGGATCGCCGGCGATGCGCGCGCCGAGATCGCCCGCTACACGGAAAAAGCCCTCTCCCACGTAAAGGAACTCGACCGGGAAGGCGCCCTCGCGCGCTTCGCGCAGTCGCTGGTCGGACGCGTCAAGTGATGGAGCGGAAGGAACTGGAAATCATGTGCCCCGCAGGCAACTTCGAGTGCCTGCGCGCGGCGATCCAGGGCGGCGCCGATTCGGTCTATTTCGGCGTCGGGCGTCTCAACATGCGCTCCCACTCCGCCAACAACTTCTCCCCCGATGAACTCCCGGAAGTCTGCCGCATCTGCCGCGAAGCCGGCGTCAGGACCTACCTGACCCTGAACATCGTCCTCTACCAGGAGGACCTCGCGGACATGCGCGCGACGCTCGCCGCGGCCCGCGACGCGGGCGTGGACGCCGTCATCGCCTCCGACATGGCGGCCGTCGCCTGCTGCCGCGAACTCGGCCTCGAGGTCCACGCTTCGACCCAGGTCAACATTTCGAACATCGAGGCGCTGCGCTTCTGGGCGCAGTTCGCCGACGTCGTCGTGCTCGCCCGCGAGCTGAACCTCGCCCAGGTCCGGGAAATCTGCGACGCGATCGCGGCGGAAGGGATCACCGGCCCCTCCGGCCGGCCCGTCCGCATCGAGATGTTCGCCCACGGGGCCCTCTGCATGGCCGTTTCCGGCAAGTGCTACCTCAGCCTCCATACCTACGGCGCCTCCGCGAACCGCGGCGCCTGCATGCAGGTCTGCCGCCGCGGCTACGCCGTAACCGACCTGGAGACCGGGAACCGGCTGGAAATCGACAACCAGTACATCATGTCCCCGAAGGACCTCTGTACCATCGGCTTCATGGACAAGATGGCTGCGGCCGGCGTCCGCGTCTTCAAGATCGAGGGCCGGGCGCGCAGCCCCGAATACGTCAAGCGCTGCGCCGCCTGCTACCGGCGCGCCGCGGACGCCGTCTGCGACGGGACCTACGGCCCCGCGCTGGCCGCGGAGCTGCGCGACAGCCTCGCCGAAGTCTTCAACCGGGGCTTCTGGGACGGATACTACCAGGGCGCGCGCCTGGGCGAATGGAGCGACTTCTACGGCTCCGCCGCGACCCGCAGGAAAGTCTACTGCGGCAAGGTCACGAACTGGTTCGACCGGATCGGCGTCGCGGAAATCGCCGTGGAGTCCGCGGCGCTGACCGCCGGCGCCGACGTGATGGCCATCGGCCCCACGACCGGCGTCGTCGAATTCCGCGCCGAGGACATCCGCGTCAATTTCGAGCCCGCGGCGACCGCCCCGAAGGGCGTCCGCTGCTCGCTCGCCGCGCCGCAGCGGCTCCGCCGCGGCGACCGGCTCTACCTTTGGGAAGAAAACCAGTAAATATACAGAACCGATGGACAGAAGACATTTCCTGGAAAGCGTTGCCGTGCTCGGCGCTGCCGCGGCGACGGTGCCGGCGGCCCTCGCCGGCTGCGCGCCCGGCGCCGGCAGGGGCTGGCGCGGCAAGTTCGACGAGAACCTCGTCTGCATCATCTCCGACCTCCACACCATCCCGGACGGCTTTACCGAGGAGAAGCTGAAACGCGTCCTCACGGACATCCTCGCGCTGAATCCGCGCCCGCGCTACCTGATCTCCCTCGGCGACAACGCCCACCTCTACGGCAAGCCGGCCGAATACGCCCGCCTCAAGGAGATCCTCGCCCCGCTGGAGGGCTCCGGCATCCGCTTCACGATGGCCCACGGCAACCACGACAAGCGGGCGAACTTCGCGCCGTATTTCCCGGAGCAGGTGGCCTCCTCCGCGCTTCCGGACCGCCTCGTCCACGTCGTGGAGACCCCCCGGGCGGACCTGATCGTCCTCGACTCGCTCCAGGACCCGGACAACCCGGACACCTACATCGGCGGCGGCGCGATCGACGAGGTCCAGCGCGCCTGGCTCGAGAGCCGGCTCGCCTCCTACACGGACAAGCCCGTCTTCGTGATGGCCCACCACGGCATCGGGGAGACCGGCCTGAACGGCCTGCTCAACGCCAGCGCGACCTGCTGCGGCTACATCCACGGCCACGACCACGTCTGGCGCCCCGGCTGGAACAAGAAGAACTGGAGTGAGCGCCGCATCCTCCGCACGCTCTGCGTCCCCTCGACCGGCTACTGGGGCGACATCGGCTATACCCTCCTGCGCCTGGAGGAGGACCGCGCCGTCGCCTGCCTCACCCAGTACGAATTCTTCTTCCTGACCCCCGCGGAGGCAGACGAAAAGCCGCTCCCGCAGTGGGCCTCCATCACCGGAGACCACCAGGGAGCGACCTGTACGTTCAACTACCTGAAGTAGCCTATTTCTTGATGCGCTTCAGCGGAGCGCTCATGAACATTCCGCTGGCTTCCATGGACATCTCCGCCTCGTCGTCGTTTTTCAGCGAGACGAAGCAGAGGACATCGACGTCGTAGGCTTCGACGGTAAAGACGGTCGAGCACTTGCCGGTCTTTTCCGCCTTGAGCGGATCGGAAACGAGCTTGCCCATCTCCGCTTCGCCCATTTCGAAATGGACGCCCTTGTCATCCTTGATGAAGGAGACCGTTCCGGTCATCGGGGGACCGCCCATCGGGTTGTCCATCGTGAAGCTCCATTCGCCGACGAGTTTCGCCAGGTCGGCCTGCGCCTTCTGCGTCAGGTCCTGGGTCTGCGCGGAGGCCGCCAGACCGAGCAGCAGGGCCGCTGCCACCATCAATAATTTTCTCATTGTTATCCGTTTATGTGATTAGAAAACCCACTTGGTGCCGATGCAAGGCATCACGTTGAAGCCCTGCATGCCGGCGAAATTGTAGCTGAGTTCCACCTCGCCGCCGATGTTGCAGTGGTCGAAGATCTGGTACCAGAGCTGCGGCTCGGACAGGAAGACGAGGCTGTTGCCCTCGCACCAGAAATCGGCGAAGCCGGAGAAGTTGAGGCCGCTCGCGCCGAAGAGGTCCTTGAGGCCCCAGACGGCGGTGAACTGCATCGGCACCTTGCTCGCGAGACCGCTGAACTTCTTGTAGAGGACCTTGAGGTTCAGGGTGTTGTTGAAGTTCTCGGAGTGGAGGAAATAGTCGAGGCCGACGAGGAAGGCGTTGTTGACGGTAAAGCCGCCGATCGCCGCGGGGATGCCGAAGATGCCGAGGCCGCCGTTGTATTCGACCTGGACGCTGAGGGCGGAAAGGGCGCTGTCCTGCCAGAAGTTGAGGCAGCGGGCGATCTCCATGTAGGTTCCGCTGGGGGCGATGACGGCGTTGTTGCCGTTGCGCATGTCGTAGTCGTAGTCAATGAAGAAGAACGTGTTGCCCCAGTTGTCCTGGTGGAAGCCTTCCATCGTGGTGGTGAAATGCTTGCGGCCGAGGTCGTAGAACGTCTGGAAATTGGTCTGGGCAAAGGCGTTTCCGGTCATCAGGAGCCCTGCCGCTACAAGGACGGAGGTGAGTAATTTTTTCATTTATACGGGTGTTATAGGTTGTTCCGATTTCAAAGATAGTAAAAAATCACCGGGTTGCATACAGCTCGCGCAGGACTTTGAGGGAGCGGATGTTCAATTCGCAGCCGAGGTGGAAGGAAAGGTAGCGGAGGAGGGCGTCGATGTTGTCCTTGTCGCCCTGGTCCATGAACGGGAGGAGGGCGGTCGTGTCGGGGGCGAAGCCGAGCGCGATGGCGAGTTCGACGAGGAAGCGGGTGTTGAAAGCGGCGTAACCGCCCTCGAGGGCCTCCAGCGCGAGGATGGTCTTCTCGCACCATTCGTAGAGGCCGTCTTCGTAGACGCCTTCGCGGACGACGCGGTAGAGGACTTCGCTGATGAAAAGGGTCATCGCGTTCTTGTGGACGTTGCCGCGGATGTCGTGGAGGGGGTTGCGGGAGAGGAAGTCCGCGGCGCGGGAGAGCTGGGAGCGGGGGTTGTCCGTGATGTCGGCCTCCACGAGGCTCAGGGGCAGGAACAGCGCCATCGAGGCCCCTTTCCGCACGCTGACGAGGAAGGACCGCCGGCCGAATTCCCGGCTCAGCGTATGGATGACGATCGCGTTGTCCCGGACTTTGGTGTGGTTCAGGACAATCAGTTCCGCACGCGTTTTCATCGGTTTTCCCTGAGCCAGGCGGCCATCGCCCGGAGGGCCTGTCCGCGGTGGGAGAAGCGGTTCTTCACCTCCTCCCCGGCCTCGGCCATCGTCATCCCGGGCATCGCGTCGGCGATGAAGACGGGGTCGTAGCCGAAGCCGCGGCAGCCGGCCCGGCGCTCCGCGATGCGCCCCTCCATCGTCCCTTCGAAGAAATGGGGCCCGTCGTCCAGCAGCAGGGTCACGACCGTGCGGAAGCGGGCGGTGCGGGGCGCGTCCGGGACCTTGGCGAGCTCGGCGAGGAGCTTGGTGATGTTCGCGTCGAAATCATGGCCCGGGGCGGCGTAGCGGGCGGAATGGATGCCGGGCGCGCCGCCGAGCGCGTCGACCTCGAGGCCGCTGTCGTCGGCGAAGCAGTCGAGGCCCGTCCGCAGCCGGATATATTCCGCTTTCTGGAGGGAGTTGGCACGAAACGTGTTCCCCGTTTCCGGGATTTCATCCGTGATGCCGAGGTCGGCGGGCGTGAGCAGTTCGAAGTCCGGTCCGAGGATTTCCGCCGCTTCGCGCAGCTTCCCGAGGTTGCCGGTGGCAAATACTAATTTCATCGTAAGGACAAAGGTACAATTTTTACTATTTTTGTGGAAATGGAGTTTCAAAGAATGAAAAGATACATCGCGATATTGCTGCTGGCCCTGGCGGTGCCGGTGGCGGCGGGAGCGCAGTCCAGGAGCTTCCGTCTGGGGAAATGGACGGAAATCCGGAATGCGCTGCTCCAGGAGCTGAACCGCTCCTATGTGGACTCGCTGCCGGTCGACCGGATCGAGCGGGCGGGCATCGACGCGATGCTCGCGGAGCTCGACCCCTATACGGTCTATATCCCGGAAGAGGAGAACGAAGACCTCGAGATGATGATCAACAAGACCTACGGCGGCATCGGCGCCGTGATCTACAAGCCCGACAAGGACGGCAACGTGATCATCAACGAACCCTACGCCGGCTCCCCGGCCCAGAAATACGGCCTCGTCTGCGGGGATGAGATCCTCGCGATCGACGGCGTGTCGACCCACGGCCTGGATTCCCGGGAATGCAGCGACCGGATGAAAGGCAAGCCGGGCTCGAAGGTGACCTTCAAGGTGAAAAAGCTCCGCAGCGGCGAGATCGTCGACATCGACGTGGTCCGCGAGCGGATCCACCTCCCGGATGTCGAATACGCCGGGATGCTGGACGCCCGGACGGGCTACATCCTCCAGACCGGCTTCACGGAGAACGTCTCCCAGGACTTCCGCGAGGCCTTCCTGAAGCTGAAAGGCCAGGGGATGGAGCGCCTCGTGATCGACCTGCGCGGCAACGGCGGCGGCCTCCTCCAGGAAGCCGTCAACATCGTCTCCCTCTTCGTCCCCCGCGGCTCGGTCGTCGTGACCTCCAAGGGCTCGGAAGGCGAGGACCGGACCTACCGGACCACGGCCGAGCCCCTCGATACGCAGATTCCCCTGATCGTCCTCGTGGACGGCGGGACCGCCTCTTCCTCCGAAATCGTCGCCGGCGCCCTGCAGGACTACGACCGCGCGACCATCATGGGCAAGCGCACCTACGGCAAGGGCCTGGTCCAGACCATCCGCCCCCTGCCCTACAACGGCGCCCTCAAGGTCACGACCGCGAAGTACTACACCCCCTCCGGCCGCTGTGTCCAGGCGATCGACTACAGCCACCGCGCCGAAGACGGCAGCGTCGGCCACATCCCCGACTCCCTGACCCACGAGTTCCGCACCGCCGGCGGCCGCATCGTCCGTGACGGCGGCGGCATCACCCCGGACGTCGACATCCCCCTCAGGGAGTACAGCCGCCTGACCTACTCGATCGTCCTGAGCGGCATTGCCGAGCAGTTCGCCCTCGAATATGTGCGCGCCCACGCCTCGATCCCCCCGGTCGATGACTTCCGCCTCGGCGACGCCGACTACGACGCCTTCGTCGCCTTCGCCCGCGACAAGGAGTTCGACTACCGCTCCAGCGCGAAGACCCTCTACGACCAGATGCGCAGCCAGCTGCGCAAGGACGGCCTCGAAGCGAACATGACCGCCGAGCTCGACGCCCTGGAAAAGGCCATCGACCTCGACAAGGAGCAGTTCCTCCGCCTCAAGCGCGAAGAAATCACTCCCTTCCTCGAAGAGGAAATCGTCGTCCGCTATTATTTCCAGGAAGCCGGCGCCCGCCTCCGCCTCCGCTACGACGACCAGCTCCGCCAGGCCCTCACCAGCCCCACCATCTAACCTTCCCGCCGGCTCCTGTCATTCCGAGCGTGTTCTTTCTGTCATTCCGAGCGAAGCGAAGGAATCTCAGCCCCCCGGCAGGAAGGAGTCTGTTGTTTCCGGAACCCTTCGCAGTCTGCGACTGCTCGTCCCTCCCACTGCGCTGCGCTTGCGGGCCCCTCCCGCTCATACGGCCGCGGGCGGCCATAGATTCCGGAAACAGCAGACTCCTTCCT
>JAFRVZ010000061.1 GCA_017438265.1 Bacteroidales bacterium | reverse complement strand
GGCCTGCGGCTTCATCAGGCGGATTTCCTTCTCCCCGATGAGGCCGGCGGTGCGCTCGTTGTAGGGCGCGTGGATCGAGACGACGTCGCTGCAGGCCATCAGTTCTTCCAGCGGGAGGGACGGGTAGCGGGCGTCGCGGTGGCTGCCGGTCGTGCTGTAGAAGACGACCTTCATCCCGACGGCTTCGCCGATCGCGGCCACCTTGCTGCCGATGGCGCCCAGGCCGATGATGCCGAGCGTCTTGCCGGCCAGTTCCCAGTAAGAGCGGTCCGGGTCGGTGAAGACCGGCATCTTCGAATAGGCGCCGCTCTTGACGCAGTCGTCGAAGGCCTGGCCATTGCCGGCGATCGAGAGGATCTGCATCCAGGCCAGTTGGGCGACGGAATCCGTCGAGTAGCCGGCGACGTTGCGGACGACGATGCCGCGGCGGTCGGTCGCGGCGAAGTCGATGTTGTTCACGCCGGTCGCGGCGACGCAGACCAGCCGGAGCTTCGGCGCCCGCGCCAGCAGGGCTTCATTCACGACAATCTTGTTGACCATCAGCACGTCGCAGTCACTGACGCGCGTCAGCGCCTCCTCCGGGGTCGAGGTCGGCCAGCAGACAAGGTCGCCCAGCGCGGCAATCGGTTCCAGGGAAGCGTCGCCGAGGGTGGCGGCATCGAGAAAAACAATTTTCATATTTTTTACGAGTTTTCTTTAAGATACCCGATTTTTTGTATATTTGCAGTCCCAACCTGAAGCGCGGGTGGCGAAATGGTAGACGCGCTAGTTTCAGGAGCTAGTGGGGTAAAACCTGTGTGAGTTCGACTCTCATCCCGCGCACGACAGACCGTTCCGGATTCCGGAGCGGTCTGTTTTTTATCATTGGAACGGATCGCCCTTCGGGGAAGTGCTGACGACCCAGCGGAGGGCGTTGATGAAGAGCAGGTTCTGGGTCGCGTCGGAGAAGCACGCATCGCCGTGTCCCATATTGATATACACCATCCGGTAGCGGCCGTTGCTCCAGACGAGGGGCCAGTCGCCGCCGTAGACGATGTCCTTGAGCCCCATCGGGAAATTCTCCGGCGCGAGGCTCGCGAGGACGGTCACGTCCGGGTTGCTCCGCAGGTCCGGCTGCCACTGGTAGAACTCCGTCGCGGGCGCGACGAAGCGGTCCGGGAGGTTGCGGTTGATGGCGTGGGAGTGGCCCTCGACCTGGACGAGCGCCGGCTGCGGCGGCCAGTTGTTGCAGCGGAAGCTGACCCCGCCGAGGAACGTGCGGAACCAGTCCCAGCCCGTCGAGCGGTCGTTGTAGCCGGCGGCGTGGAAGCCGAGCCAGCCGCCGCCGTCCTCCATGTACTTTTCGAAGAGGCTGCGCTCACGGGCGGAGCCCGGCGCGGCGTTGGGCATGATGATGAGGTCATAGCGGGAGAGGTCGCCGCTTTCCGCGAGGTCCTGCGTCACGTCCAGCTCCCAGCCGTTGCCGTCCGTCAGCTTCCGGAAGAAGTCGATCGCCTGCAGGGCGAACTGCCGGTGGGCTTCCTCCACGTTCGTCGCATAGTAGAGCAGGGCCTTGAAGCGGACCGTCTTTCCGGCGTAGTTCGCCGGGCGGGCGGCGAAGGCCGCGTCCGAATCGCCGGCGAGGACCACTTCCTCCGCGACGGCACGCAGCCGGGCGCATTTCGCCGGATCCAGCCCGCAGGACGCGGCGCGCGCGTCGAAACGCTCGCCGTAGAGCAGCAGATAGTTCACGCAGGCCTTCAGGTAGGAGCCGTAGTCGTTCTGGTGCTTGGCGTCATCGGCGAGCAGTTCGATGTCCGGGGCGGCGGCGCGGGCGCGGGCGAAGGCCTTCCCGATATAGGAGACGCGGGCGCCGCAGGCTTTCGCAAGGAGCCCGGTCCCGCGGTCGGAGTTGGCGTCGAAGGCCTCCAGGCTCCCGAATCCGCCGCTGTCGCTTGCCGGGTAGGACCAGGTGCTTTCCAGGTAGATCCGGGCCTGCGGCGAATACTGCCGCACCCGGCCGGAGAGCTCCTTCGCATCCGCAAGCACATAGGCATAGCGGTCCGGATCCGTCGCGTAGCGGGCGTGGAGCTGGCTCTGGTTCTGGAGGAACACGGCGTCGAAGGCGTCCTGCGGGCCCGGGCGCTCGATGGCGTTCAGCGTCTCGTCGCGCTGGAGGTGGCGGCCGAAGGTGAATCCGCCGACGTACTGGGCGTTCATCACGATGTGGTGGCCTTCGCTCGCGGCGAGGTCGACCAGTTTCTGGTGGGCCTCACAGACATAGGTAAAGGAATTGCCGATGCAGAGGACCCGGAGGGTGTCCCGCATCTGGGCGGACGCTGTCAGCGGCAGGAGCGCCAGCAGCAGGAAAACGACATATCTTCTCATAAAGACGAAGATACGTATTTTTTTCGTCAGAGGACCAGGGTCCGGGAATATTCCGGGACTTCCGGGGCGGCGAGCAGCCGGACGGCGGTCGAGGCCAGGTCGATCTCCAGCCGGATGTCTTCCAGGTCCGGGGCGGTCCAGTCGTAGCCGGCGGCGGCCAGGTATTCGCCGACCGCGAAGGAGCGCAGGACGCTCCGGTCGGCGGAATAGACCTCGAGCCGCAGGCCGTCGTCCCGCTGGCGCGGGAGGACGGCGGCGGCGAGGGTGCTGCCCGCCGCCGTGCGGCGGACCGCCAGCGGGCAGCGGAACGGCCCGGCGAGGGGCTCCCCGCCCAGGCCGTACCCGCAGGTCCCGCCGCGCACCTCGTACCACCCGCCCCCGCCCAGCACGGACGCGTTCTTCAGCACGCAGACGAGGCGCGCAAAGGCTTTGTGGAATAAGATCTCGACTCCCGCTTCCTCTCCCCGGCAATCCACCCCGGCGGAGAACAGATACACCGGCGGACACGCGTTTCCTTCCCGTATCATCATCCCTTCTGCCGTGACGGAATCCGCATCCTCAACCAACCACACGGTCACCTGCGCTTCCCCACGCGGGACTTCCAGCGTGACGCGCCGGGGCATCTGCCGCAGGACGGTCTCTCCTTCCACCACGCCGTCCCTGCCGGAAACCTGCCACAGGCAAGCCTGCGGCGCGGTTTCCCCAGTACTACCATCAACCACACAAAACCCAGTGAAAAACAAACCAAGCGTGCAGGGACAGCAGGTCCGGTCCTCTTTGACCGAGCAGGCGGACAGCACGAGGAGCAGGAAGAGGGAGCAAGACCTAAAAGACATAACTCAGCGACAGCAGCAGCTCGTTCGGCCGCAGGAACGTCCGGCTCCCCTTCCCTTCGATCTTGCCGCAGACGGGGCAGGCGTACTCCGTATAGCGTTCATAACCGCCCCACAGGCCGAGGCCGAATTCCATGTTGAGATGGGAGTTCAGCATATAGGTATACCCTCCGGAGAAGCCGCTCCCGTAGCGGTCCCCTTCCGTCGTCAGGGACGAGCGGAGGCCGCCGGTGTTGAATTCCTGGTACTGCAGCTTGGCGGCCAGCCACCAGCCGGAATAGATGTGCCAGGGCCAGTAGCGGGCGCCGAGCGCATACGACTGCTGCCGGTTGCGGAGGACGTCCCCGGTCTGGGGCGAGGCGAACTCGAAGGGGTTGTAGCGCATCCCGGCATTGAGGCTCCAATGCCTGGCGAAGCCGTAGGAGGCTTCCATGTTCAGGGTCGCGAGGTTCGCGTAGTCCAGCAGGTTCGTCGAAAGGGACAGTTCCTGGGCCTCCAGGCGCGGCAGGAGGAAGAGCAGCAGGACCGCTGCCGCGGCGGTTTTCCATAGCTTATTCATCGTTGTATTCGGAAAAGAGTTGTTCGATCAGGTTCTTGCTGTCCGGGTACAGGGCGGCGAGCTTCTCCGCCAGCAGGACGCGGCTGCAGACTTCGGGGGTCAGCGCCCGGAAGATCATGCTCCGGTTCAGCCCGCGGTCGTCGAGGCGCATCAGGACCTGCGGTTTGAACCACCACCAGCTGCCGGCGTTGTACTCCTCGCCGTAGCGGTCCCGCCAGACCAGGTTCTCCAGGTAGTAGGCCCACATCTCCCCTACCTCGCAATAGCCGGCGTCCTCCAGGCTCCCGTCGCCGTACGCGTCCTGGCCGGCGAGGAAGCAGCGGAGCACGTAGCCGATGTACTTGTTCCAGTAGCCGGTCCCGGCCTGGCGGAAATGGCTGGCGTGGGCGAGCTCGTGGCACGCGGTCGCATAGACGGAGGCATAGTCGTGGCAGTTCTTCAGGCCGAGGGTGATGTCCGGGAGCAGCCGTTTCACGAGGTCCCGGTAGGTCCCCAGGAACTGCGCGACGGCATCCTCGTCCACGAGGGCGCCGTGCTGGAGCATCGGCGCGCTGCTCGACCCGAGCTTCTGGAACAGCCAGAAGCGGACGTTCAGCGGCGGCGCCGTCAGCGGCAGCGTCTGCGAATCGCACATCGTGAAATAGTCGTACGCCGCGTTGTTCACGACCGACCGGGTAAACAGTTTCCGGTCCGAATCGCTGTCGATCAGCAGGGTCACCCCTTCCGCCGGATTCCGGCCGAGGGTGCTGGCCGAGGCCGGGGCGAGCAGGTAGTCCACCCCGATGCCGAAGCCCCGGACGTTCTTGAAGACAATCCGGTAGCGGATGTTCGAGGCATAGCTGCGCGGAATCGTGTAGTTGCCTTCCGCGTCCGTATAGGTATAGGCGTATTTGACGAAGGTGTTCACGGCGATTTTCACGCCCTTCAGCCCGACTTCCTCCCCGAGGCGGTCGTCCATCACCGTGATGCGGCCGGAGGGCTGGACGGCCTCGGCGGAGCCGCGCGTGGCGGGCTCGAGCATCCGCCCGTTGCCCGTCCGCCGGAAGGATTCCCGCTCGACGGCCTCCCAGTCGATCCCGTCCGCGCGCGTCGACGCGTCCTTTTCGGGGATGTAGCAGTGGTCGATGACCTCGTAGCGGATGCCGTACGGGAACTGGAATTTCGCGTCCACGACGGCATACTGCCAGGTGATCGTGTCCTCCGCCAGCTCCGGGTCATGGTAATAATCCCCTTCCCGGACGATCTGGAAGTCCAGGGGGTGGTCGACCATCTCCACGCCGAGGTCGGCGAGGCGGTCGTACTCGTCGTTGTTCCGCGGGAGAAAACGTACGTAGAGGTCCGTCGCGTGGAGGACTTCACGGGCCTTGGTCGGATAGAGCGCCGCGACGGCGTCCTGCATATTCTCCACGGTATAGGGGTCGCGGAGCCGGTCGCCCAGCACGATCATCCCGTGGGAGACCTCGCCGAGGGACTGCAGCCCGTATTCCGTTTCGGGGTCCGCCCCCCTGTCGCAGGACGCGAACAGGCACAGCAGGGCAAGACAGAAGAGATACCTTTTCATAGCTTCAAAGTTTAGAGTTCGAAGCAAAGGTATCCCTCAGGATCGGTTTACCGAAAAAATAAACGTTTACTTTTTCAGAAGAAGACGACGGTCTCGCCTTCGATGGCGGACATCAGGCTGTTGCCGAGCCGGCTCACCCCGAAGCGGAACCGGTCCTTGCCAAGCCAGTCCTTGCCAAGGACCGACGAGACGATGGCGTAATAGACGACGGCGTCACGGTCGTTGGAGATGCCTCCTGCGGCCTTGAAACCCACTTTTTTGCCCGTAACCTCGTAGAAGCGGCGGATCGCCTCGCACATCACGAAGGCCGCGATCGGCGTCGCGTTGACCTCGACTTTGCCGGTCGAAGTCTTGATGAAATCGGCGCCGTTCTCCATCGCGAGGAAAGAGGCCGCGGCGATTTTTTCCATGCTGACGAGCAGACCCGTTTCAAGGATTACCTTCAAAACCGCCCCACCGACGGCCTTCCGCATCAGCGCGATTTCCGCCCCGGCGCGGTCGTAATCCTCTGCGAGGAACGCATTCAGGGCAAGGACGATGTCGACCTCGTCCGCCCCGCCCGCGACGGCGAGCTCGCACTCCCGTGCCTTGACCTCCGGAAAGGACTGCGATGTGGGGAAGCAGCCCGCGACGGCGGTCACATGGAGCTCCGGCGAGCAGCGGCGCGCGGCGATCAGCGGCGCGAAATTCGGGTAGGCGCAGATCGACGCCGGCAGCGGATAGGACGGATACTGCTCCCGCAGGGCCGTGACCTTGTCCACGAGCTTCGCGACGGAAGCTTCCGTGTCGTCGGCGCGGAGCGTCGTCAGGTCCATCAGCGAGAAACAGTCCCGCAGGACGTCTTTCGTTACAATCTGGTCGAGGTTCCCGGCGATCAGCTCGAGCGAACGCTCGATCTGCTGCCGGTCCGGAACGTATCCGTATTTTTCAAGAATCCTGTCCATCAGTCTTCTGTCCTCCTGTGCTGCTCGGCGGCATTCCCCTGCGCGGCATCGTACTCCCGCTGGAGGACCGCCTGGCGCTCGACAATGAGGGCCTGGGCCTTCCGCAGGATCCGCCCGTACCGGAGCGGATCGTCGATGTAATGCTCCACGCTGGCGATGTAGTCTTTCGCCGTGTAGCCGTATTTGTTGAAAATGGGTTCGTAAAAATTCGTCGTGTCGACAAGCTCGCGGTAAATGGTGCTGTTCGATGCAAGCCATTCGTCGGCGAGGGCCATCTCCGCATAGATCCGGGCGAACTTCCCGCGCGGGATGACCTTCCCCCTGTCGCGGTCGCAGGAGACCGCGGCCACAAGCAGCAGCGCCGCCAGAAGCAGATATGAAGCCCGCTTTCCCATTACCGCAGCACCGCTCCGAATTCGTTCTGGAACGTCGCGAGGAGCTTGTCCATCACGCGCTCGACATCCGCGTCCGTCAGGGTCTTCTCCAGATCCTGCAGCACGAAGCTCATCGCATACTGCTTCTTCCCCGCAGGAATCTTGTCGCCCCGGTACACGTCGAAGAGCGAGACCTGGCGGATCAGGTTCTTGCCCACGCGGCGTGCGCTGGCGTTGAGGCGCTCGTAGCTGACATTCTCATCGAGGAGCAGCGCCAGGTCGCGGCGCACCTCCGGGAACTTCGGCAGCTCCTTGAAGGCCACCTTGTCGCGCTTGACCAGCTCGAAGAGCGCATCCCATTCGATTTCGGCGGCATAGACCGGCTGCTTGATACCGAAGCGGCGCGCCAGGGCCGGGTTGATGCGGCCCAGGGACAGCAGCTTCCTCCCCTTGCCGCCGGGGAAGCTGTAGGTCATGCCCTCGGAGAAAATGTCCGCGGGCGCGGGGGCGCTGGCCATCTGGTACAGGTCGGCGCCGAAGCGGCGCAGCAGCAGCTCGACATAGCCCTTCAGGCGGAAGAAATCCGTCCGGGGCAGGTCGGAGTGCCACGATTTCGCGGGCGCGCCGCTCAGGAAGAGCGCATAGCACGTGTGCTCCTCGTAGCCTTCCAGCGTCGTCGCATCCTTCTCCGGCACGCGGGCGTAGACGGAGCCGTACTCGAAGGTGCGGATCGCGGAGGCCTGGCGGTTCAGGTTGTAGGCGATGACTTCCAGGCCGCCCGGGATCAGGGACTGGCGCATCACGTTCAGGTCGGAGCTGAGCGGGTTCACGATATGGACGCACTTCTCCGGCGGGAAGGCCTGCAGGCCCCCGTAGTAGTCCGCCTTCGTCAGGGAGTTGTTCATCGTCTCGACGAAGCCGTTGGCGGCGAGGAAGTTGCCGATGCCGTTGCGGATCGCCTCGGGCTCCGGGGACGGGGTCGCGTTGACGGACATCTTCATGTGTTTCGGAAGGTCGATGTTGTTGTAGCCGTAGACGCGGAGGATTTCCTCGACGACGTCGCACTCGCGGCTGACGTCGACCATGTAGGTCGGGGCGGCGACCTGTGCGCCGTGCTCCGCGCGGGCGCGGAACTCGTAGCCCAAGGCCTCCAGGATGGTTTCCATCGTCGCGTCCGGGATGTCCTTGCCGATGAAGCGGCGGATCCGGCCGTAGTCGAGGTCGATCACCTGCTTCTCAATGGGCTTCGGGCAGGATTCGAGGACCGGTCCGACGATCCTGCCGCCGGCGAGCTCCTGGATCAGGAGGGCGGCGCGCTTCAGCGCGAGGAGGCAGACCGACGGGTCCGCGCCGCGCTCGAAGCGGAACGAGGCGTCCGTCTGGAGGCCGTGGCGCTTCGAAGTCCGGCGGATCGAGACCGGGTCGAAGTAGGCGCTCTCGATGAAGACGCGTTTCGTCGCATCGGTCACGCCGGAATCGATGCCGCCGAAGACACCGGCGATGCACATCGGGCGGGCCGTGTCGGCAATCACCATGTCGGTTGCGGCGAGCTTGCGGTCGACCTCGTCGAGGGTCCGGATCGGCTCCCCTTCCGCCGCGCGGCGCACGACGACCTTGCCGCCGCCGATCTGATCGGCGTCGAAGGTATGGAGCGGCTGGCCGAGCTCGAAGAGGACGAAATTGGAGATGTCGACGACGTTGTTGATCGGACGGAGGCCGATCGCGAGGAGACGCTTCTGGAGCCACTCCGGGGAGGGCTTGACAGTGACGCCCTCGACCGTGATGCCGGTATAGCGCGGCGCGCCGTCCGCGTCGCGGACCTCGAGAGCGACACCCTCGCCCGGGCCTTCCGCGAAGGCGGAGACGTCCGGCAGCGAGAAGCGGCACGGGATGCCGTTCAGGCGCAGGTAGGCGTACATGTCGCGGGCGACGCCGACGTGGGAGGCGGCGTCCACGCGGTTGGCTGTGATCTCATATTCGATCACGGCTTCGGTCTTGAGGCCGAGGTACTCTTTCGCGCTGGTCCCGACGACCGCGTCGTCCGGAAGGACCTTGATGCCGGAATGGTCTTCGCCGATGCCGAGCTCGTCGTCCGCGCAGATCATGCCCATCGACTCGACGCCGCGGATCTTGGATTTCTTGATCTTGAAGTCGCCGGGGAGGACCGTTCCGATGCGGGCGAAGAGGACTTTCTGGCCGGCGGCGACGTTCGGGGCGCCGCAGACGACGGTCAGCAGTTCGCCGCTGCCGTCATCGACCTTCGTGACGTGGAGGTGGTCCGAATCCGGGTGCGGGACGCACTCGGCCACGCGGGCCACGACGACCCCGGCGAGCCCGCCGGGAATCTCCTCCTGCTCCTCGACGGCGTCCACTTCGATGCCGATCGAGGTCATCACATCCGCTACCTGCGACGGGGTCAGGCCGCATTCGAGGTAGTCCTTCAACCAACTGTAAGAGAGTTTCATATCTGTCTGCTTTATTTTTTCAAATCATCCGGCGTAAAGAGCGCGTTCACGAATTCTTCCTTGTCGAAGACCTTCAGGTCGTCGATGCCTTCGCCGATGCCGAGGAACTTGATCGGGAAGCGGAACTGGTCCACGATGCCGAGGACGACGCCGCCCTTCGCGCTGCCGTCGAGCTTCGTCACGGCGAGCGAGCTGACGTCGGTCGCGCGGGCGAACTCCTTCGCCTGCTGGAACGCGTTCTGGCCTGTCGAGCCGTCGAGCACGAGCATCACCTCGTGGGGCGCGTCCGGGACGACCTTGCGCATCACGTTGCGGATCTTGGTCAGCTCGTTCATCAGGTCGATGCGGTTGTGGAGGCGGCCGGCGGTATCGATCAGGACGACGTCGGCGCCGCGGGCGACCGCGGACTTGACGGTGTCGAACGCGACCGACGCCGGGTCCGCACCCATCCCCTGCTTCACGATATCCGCTCCGGCGCGCTCGGCCCAGACCTGGAGCTGCTCCACGGCGGCGGCACGGAAGGTGTCGGCTGCGCCGATCACGACCTTCTTCCCCTCCGCGCGAAGGCGGCTGGCGAGCTTGCCGATCGTCGTCGTCTTGCCGACGCCGTTCACGCCGACGACCAGGATCACGTACGGCTTCTTCGAGAAGTCGAAGGGCAGGACGTTCTGGTCCGTGACGGAACCGTCGCAGTTCAGGAGCTTGCCGATTTCGTCGCGCAGGATCCCGACCAGCTCCTCGAAGGACATGTACTTGTCGCGGCTGACGCGTTCCTCGAGGTTGTCGATGATCTTCAGCGTCGTGTCGACGCCCGCATCAGATGCAACAAGAGCTTCCTCGATCGCATCCAGCACATCGTCATCCACCCGCGAACGGCCGGCGACAGCCCTGGAAAGCTTCTCGAAGAAACTCTGTTTGGTCTTTTTGACTCCCTTGTCGAAGATGCCCATACGTACTCAGTCTTTACGAACCAAGATACAAATATAGGCAAAATCGAGGAGAATCCCGCTGTTTTTACAGGGTCGTAAGTTTGAAGTTACGCCACTTCACGATGATGTTGTTGCCATCGTGGATCTGGAGCATCAGACGGCCGGTCGCGGCACCGATCTTGGCGTCGGTGATGTCCGCCATCGGCTGGCCGTTGAGCCAGGTCTGGACGTGGTCGCCCTCGACGCGGAGGCGGAGGGTATTCCACTCGTGCTCCTTCAGGATGCTCTCCTTCTCTTCCGGGATCTGGATCAGCCAGCCGCGGCCGTAGGACTCATAGATGCCGCCCGTGTCGTTGCCGCGCGGAGCGACTTCGCACTGCCAGCCGTGCACCCGGTTGTAGCCCTCGATGAAGGAATGGAAGAACAGGCCCGAGTTGCCGTCGGAAACCTGGTTAAACTCGACGGTCAGGTCGAAGTCCTTGTAGTAGGCGCGGGTGCAGAGGTAGCCGTACTGGCGGTCGTCACCGTTCTCGGTCACGAGGTTGCCCTCGGCGTCCACCGACCACTTGCCGCTGCCGAAGCCTTCCCATCCGGTCAGGTCCTTGCCATTGAACAGGGAGACGGTCTCGCCGCCCTTGTGGGGGAGCTCGCGGATCTTGAGGTTCTTGAAGGAGGCCGGGTCGCCGTGGTCCTGCAGGCAGATCAGGCCCTCGTGGGCGAGGCCGTATTCAGGGGCGTTGGCCCACTTGCCGCTGTTCTTGCGGGCGAACCAGTCGTCGGTCCAGGCCTGGAACTCGAGGATCTTCTTGCCGTTGAGCCAGTGCTCGACATGGCCGTTGTCGAAGACGATCTTGGAGGTGTTCCACTGTCCCGGAGGGTTGATGCGGACACCGGTGTAGTCCGGCAGGTGCATCGCGTAGTCCACGCCGAGCTTCTGCCACTCCTCGAGCTTCGAGGGGGCGTTCACCTCTTCCCAGCCCTCGTTGTCGATCAGCTGGTACTCGGGACCGGTGATGTACGGGGTTCCGAAGACGGGGCTTTCGACGACGTGGTAGATCATGCCGCTGTTGCCGCCGTGGGTCAGTTTCCAGTCCCAGACAAGCTCGAAGTCGGCATACTTCTTCTTGGTCACGATGTAGCCGGAACCGTCGCTGCCGTCGCCGGGGGCCTGGATGCAACCATCCACCACGCGCCAGCCGTTGGTCAGTTCCGTTCCGTTGTAGTCCTTCCAGGCGGAGAGGTCCTCGCCGTTGAAGAGGAGCTCCCAGCCTTCGGCGATTTCCGCCTTGGTCAAGGTGTTGTCCCTGCTACAGGAACAAACCATCCCCGTGGCCGCGACGGCCACGAGGAAGAATTTGCAAAAGCGCTTCATAAGAATAGTATTTGGAGGGCGTTACTTCTTGTTTGCGAAGTAGTCCTTGACTTTAGCCTCTTCAACGAGCTGCTCGGTAAAGACGTATGCACCGGTCTTGGGAGATTTCTCCATCTTGATGCACTTGACCATGCTCTTGGCACCGGCCTTGGCCGCGAAGGTCGCAACTGCTTTCTTTGCCATATCTTTATACTATTTTACTTGATCTCACGATGAACGGTCACCTTGTGGAGGAACGGGTTGTACTTCTTACGCTCCAGACGCTCGGGGTTGTTCTTCTTGTTTTTCGTGGTGATGTAGCGGGACATGCCCGGAACACCGCTTTCTTTCTGCTCGGTGCATTCGAGGATGACCTGCACCCTGTTACCTTTTGCTTTCTTTGCCATAGTCGTAAGAGTTAAACAAGGTTAATCAATCCTTTCTTCCTGGCATCGCGAAGCGTGGCCTCGAGGCCGTTCTTCTCGATGATACGCATGCCCTTGCAGGACACTTTCAGCGTTACGAAACGCTGCTCTTCCTCCGACCAGAACTTCTTGTTCTTGAGGTTCAGGGAGAAATCGCGCTTGGTGCGCAGCTTGGAATGGGCAACGTTGTTGCCTTTCATTCTCTTCCTTCCGGTTATCTGACAAACCTTTGCCATTTCTTTATTTTTTTAAATTTTTGATTCAAAACAAATTACAGGGGTGCAAATATCGCTTTAAATTTTCGGAATTGCAAATTCGCCTTAAACAAATTTAAAGAATCGCTTCCACCTGATATTTTTCGGGAATTTCGCCCCCGAACGCGTTGAGAGCCATACCAGCGACGGTCTTCCGACGATGTGGTCCTCGGGGACGAAGCCCCAGTACCGGGAATCGAGGGAGTTGTGGCGGTTGTCCCCCATCATAAAGTAGTAGTCCTGCGCGAACGTGTAGCGGCCTTCGGCCAGCGCCTTGGAGACATCCCCCTTCTCGTAGATCTCGATGATCCGGCGATACAGCGGAAGGTTCTCTTCGGTCAGCGCGATCGTCTCGCCCTTTTTCGGTATCCACAGCGGTCCGTAGAAATCCCGCGTCCAGGGGAAATCCCCTTCGAACGGGAAGAGGGTCGTACCGTCGTCCGGATAGTCCGGCGGGTAGGAATCGATCAGCGCCTCCACGCTTTCGACATTTCCGACCGCCTTGATCTCCTCTGCCATCTGCGCGGTCAGCGCGAGACCGGGATACCCCGGGAGGGCAGGGTCGAACCAGGCTTCCTCGGGTTCGATGCCGATTTTGGACAGGACCTTGGCATTGATGCGCTGTCCGGTGGTGCGGACCTGGTAGGTCAGCTGGATTCCCGGGTAGATCTCCTGGGGGACGCCGTCGATGTAGACCTGGCCTTCCCTGACTTCCAGATTGTCTCCGGGGATTGCGACGCAACGCTTCACGTAGTGGTCTTTCTTGTCGGCCGGCCGGACCTTGACGGGACCGAACCGCCGCAGGGTCTCCTCCCTTCCCAGCATCCGGCAGAGCGCGTAGTAGTCGTCCGCAGGGGCCTTGACGAGGACCGTGTCCCCGTGGGGGAATCCGAAAACCACATTGTCACCTCTCCGGACATTCCGGAATCCTTTCAGCCGGCGGTAATCTTTCTGGATCAGGGTCGAGTAGGACTCTTTCCCGAAGATCACGTTGTGGGTAAAAGGGACCGTCAGCGGGGTCTGGGGCATCCTGGGCCCGTAGGCCAGCTTGCTGACGAAGAGGTGGTCTCCCGTGTAGAGCGTCCGCTCCATCGAGGAGGAAGGAATCTTGAACGCCTGGAAAAAGAAGATATTGATGAAGGTGACGAAGACGACCGCAAAGATGATATCATCCACGAGGTCGAGCGCCAGGTTGTGTTTCTCTCCTTCCTTGTAGTCCTTCTTCCAGAAAAGCCACTTGACTTTCTTGGAGATGAACAGGTCGTAGATGACGACAAGGCCGAGGAGCCACCAGTAACTTCCAAGCCAGATGACCCATAATACGTAGAGCAGGGCGACGAGGCCGAACTGCACCCACCTGTTATGGAAAAACTCCTTCCAGCGCACGGTTTTCCCTATTCGCTAACCGACTTGATGATCGCTTCGAACGCCTTCGGGTTGTTCATCGCGAGGTCGGCGAGGACTTTGCGGTTCAGGCCGATTTCCTTCTTGGCGAGCTGACCCATGAACTGGGAATAGGTGAGGCCGTACTGGCGGGCGGCGGCGTTGATACGCTGGATCCACAGGGAGCGGAAGTTGCGTTTCTTGGCCTTGCGGTCGCGGTAGGCATAGGTGAGACCTTTCTCGTAGGTGTTCTTGGCTACGGTCCAGACGTTCTTCCTGGACAGGAAGTTACCGCGGGTCCTCTTGAGGATCTTCTTGCGGCGTGCTCTTGAAGCAACGGAATTAACTGATCTAGGCATAATTGAAACTTTTTTTGGAGGCAGTGACCCGCAGGGCGGATTCTTCAGACTGCAGCATCCAAGTTAAACATTGAATTTACAGGACCAGGAGCTCTTTGACGCGCTTCTCATCCGCCTTGGCAAGGATGGCGAAGTGGTCGAGGTTTCTCTTCTGCTTCTTGGTCTTCTTGGTGAGAATGTGGCTGTGGTAAGCGTGCTTTCTCTTGATCTTTCCCGATCCGGTAAGCGTGAAGCGCTTTTTGGCACCGGAGTTGGTTTTAAGCTTTGCCATTTCTTTTGTTGTTAATGTTAATAATAGTATATCACTTCTTTTTCAAAGGAGCAATCATCATCGTCATGCGCTTGCCCTCCAGCGCCGGCATGCTCTCCGCACGGCCGAACTCCTCGAGCTCGACGGCGAAACGCAGGAGCTGCTTCTCGCCCTGGGCGGCGAACTGGATCGAGCGGCCGCGGAAGAAGATCGAAGCCTTGACCTTGGAGCCCTCCTGGAGAAACTCCTGGGCGTGCTTGAGCTTGAACTGGAAGTCGTGCTCATCGGTGTTGGGGCCGAAGCGGATCTCCTTGATAACCACCTTGGAGGCATTCTGCTTCATCTCCTTGGCCTTCTTGCGCTGCTGGTAGAGGTATTTCTGGTAATCCAGAATCTTGCACACGGGAGGATCGGCCTTGGCGCTGATCTCAACAAGATCGAGCCCGAGTTCTTCCGCCATGGCGAGGGCCTTGGAAAGGCTGAAGACACCCTGCTCGGGAATATTCTCCCCGACAAGGCGCACCTGGGGCGCGGTAATCGCCTCATTGATGTTCAGTTCGTTCTCGTCCTTCCTGGGACCCTGGAACTGGCGGTTCTTGTTTCTGGCTCCGCCCGGCCTCGGGCCCGACGGTTTCGGTCTGTAAGGTGCTGCGATAGCTTTAGTCCTCCTTAAGTTAAGTTAATATTCATTTTATGCCAGCTCCGCGGCAACCTGCGCCCGGAGCCAGTCGATAAATTCGTTCAAGCCCATCGACCCCTGGTCCACGCCTTCCTTGCGGACGGAAACGGTCCCTTCGGCCACTTCCTTCTCACCCACAATAAGCAGTACAGGGACTCTGAGAAGGGAAATCTCACGGATTCTCTTCCCCAGGGTCTCGTTCCTGGAGTCAACGGAACTGCGAATATCGGAATTAATCAGCAAATCGCAAACTTTTTTTGCGTATTCCTCATATTTTTCACTGACAGGCAGCACTTTAACCTGATCCGGGGCGAGCCAGACCGGCAGGTGGCCGGCGGTGTGCTCCAGGACGACGGCGGTAAAGCGCTCCATCGAGCCGAACGGGGCGCGGTGGATCATGACGGGACGCTGCTTGGAGCCGTCCGCGTCGGTGAATTCCAGTTCGAAGCGCTCCGGGAGGTTGTAGTCGACCTGGATCGTGCCGAGCTGCCACTTACGGCCGATGGCGTCCTTGACCATGAAGTCGAGCTTCGGGCCGTAGAAGGCGGCCTCGCCCTTCTCGACGACGGTCTTCAGGCCCTTCTTTTCGGCGGCGTCGATGATCGCCTTCTCGGCCTTCTCCCAGTTCTCGTCGGAACCGATGTATTTCTCCGTGTTGGCGGGGTCGCGCAGGGAGATCTGGGCCATGTAGTCCGTCATCTTCAGGGTCTTGAAGACGTACAGGATCAGGTCGATGACCTTCTCGAACTCCTCCTGGAGCTGGTCCGGGCGGCAGAAGAGGTGGGCGTCGTCCTGGGTGAAGCCGCGGACGCGGGTCAGGCCGTGGAGCTCGCCGCTCTGCTCGTAGCGGTAGACCGTGCCGAATTCCGCAAAGCGGAGGGGCAGGTCACGGTAGGAGCGGGGAGCGCTGCGGAAGATCTCGCAGTGGTGGGGGCAGTTCATCGGCTTGAGCATGTACTCCTCGCCTTCCTGCGGGGTATGGATCGGCTGGAACGAGTCCTTGCCGTATTTGGCGTAGTGGCCGGAGGTCACATAGAGCTCCTTGCTTCCGATGTGGGGCGTCACGACGGGGAGGTAGCCCAGCTCGGACTGCTTCTTGCGGAGGAAGCCTTCGAGGATGTTGCGCATCACGGCGCCGCGGGGCAGCCAGAGCGGCAGGCCGAGGCCGACGCGCTGGGAGAAGGTGAAGAGCTCCATCTCCTTGCCGAGCTTGCGGTGGTCGCGCTTCTTCGCCTCTTCCATCATCGTGAGGTACTCGTCGAGCATCGACTTCTTCGGGAAGGTCACGCCGTAGATGCGGGTCAGCTGGTTGCGGCTCTGGTCGCCTTTCCAGTAGGCGCCGGCGATCGCGGTCAGCTTGACGGCCTTGATGTCGTCTACGTGCTTGACGTGCGGGCCGCGGCAGAGGTCCGTAAAGTTGCCGTTCTTATAGAAGGTAATCTTGCCGTCCTCGAGGTCCTGGATCAGTTCGCACTTGTACTGGTCGCCCTTCTCGGTAAAATACTTGAGTGCATCCGCCTTGGAAACCTCCGTGCGCTCGAAAGTCTCCTTGCCGCGCGCGAGCGCGATCATTTTCTCCTCCACGGCCTTCAGGTCGGCGTCGGAAATCTGCCGGTCCCCAAGGTCCACATCGTAATAGAATCCCGTCTCCACGGCCGGGCCTACGCCGAACTTGATGCCCGGGTACAGCGCCTCGAGGGCTTCCGCCATGAGGTGGGCCGAAGAATGCCAGAAAATCCGTTTCGCCTCGTCGTCTTCCCACGGGCGGATGGTTCCATCGGTAAATGCAATCGTTAACATACTGATATCTTAATATTTTCCAATCTGACAAAGATACAGTTTTTTTTATATCTTTGTATCACTATGGCAAGCAGTATTTCCAACAAAACCATCTGGAGCGACGCCGCCCTCTATGGCCTCGTCCTCGGCATCGTAACCATCGGATTCTCCTTACTCCACACGCTGGCCGCAAAGGTCAGCGGAATCGCCGGCGGCTTCCTCGGCACCGGCCTGTGGATCCTGAAGTTCGCCGGCTGCATCCTCCTCTTCCGCTACTTCCTCCAGCGCTTCGCAAAGAACCGCCCGGAGGCGGAATACGAAGACACGAAGACCCTCGGCCTCGCCGTGGCGCTGACGTCCGCGCTGATTGTCGCGGCCTACGGCCTCGCCGACGCCCTCTATATCCACCCCGAAGCGATGCAGGAAGCGATGGACGCCGCCATGGCCTCCTACAGCTCGATGCTGACCTCCGACCAGATGGACATGATGGGCAACATGACGGGCAGCATGCCGGTCATCTCCTTCTTCACGATGCTCATCTACTGCTTCCTCTTCGGCCTGGTCCTGACCTTCATCTTCGCCCCGAAGATCACCCCGAAAAAGAGCATCTTCGACGAACCGGACGCGCAGCAGTAGCATGGACCTCTCCGTCATCATCCCCGCCTACAACGAAAAGGAATCCCTCCCGGAGCTCCTCTCCCGCATCCGCCAGGTCGCGGAGGAGCAGCGCTATACCTACGAAGCCATCCTCATCGACGACGGCAGCACCGACGGCAGCTGGGAAGCCATCGCGGCCCTTGCCGCGGCGGACCCCGCGGTCCGCGCCGTCCGCTTCCGCCGCAACTACGGCAAGTCCGCGGCCCTCTACTGCGGCTTCGAGCGCGCGCAGGGCGACGTCGTCTTCACGATGGACGCCGACCTCCAGGACTCCCCCGAGGAAATTCCCGAGATGTACCGGATGGTCAAGGAGGACGGCTGGGACCTCGTCTCCGGCTGGAAGCAGCACCGCCAGGACAACAAGCTGACCAAGAACCTTCCCTCGAAGCTCTACAACGCGACCGCCCGCTGCATCACCGGCATCAAGCTCCACGACATGAACTGCGGCCTCAAGGCCTACCGGCGCGACGTCGTCAAGAGCATCGAGGTCTACGGCGACATGCACCGCTACATCCCCAACCTCGCGAAGAACGCCGGCTTCGACCGCATCACGGAAAAGAAGGTGGTCCACGCCAAGCGCAAGTACGGCAAGAGCAAATTCGGCATGGAGCGCTTCCTGAACGGCTTCCTCGACCTGCTCTCCCTGTGGTTCCTCAGCACCTTCGGCAAGAACCCGATGCACTTTTTCGGCTACAGCGGCATCGCCATGTTCTTCGCCGGCTTCGTGATGACCGTCTGGATCATCGCCGCCAAGCTCATCCACCAGGCCCAGGGCGTCCGCTACCGCGCCGTCACGGACCAGCCCCTCTTCTACCTGGCCCTCGTCGCCATCATCCTCGGCGTCATGCTCTTCCTCGCCGGCTTCCTCGGCGAAATGATCTCCCGCTCCAACGCCGACCGCAACCGCTACAACATCAGCGACGAACTCTAACCCGTCATTCCGGGCGAAGCCTCCCTGTCATTCCGAGCGAAGCCTCCCTGTCATTCTGAGCGAAGCGAAGGAATCTATAGCAAAGAGAACCGTTTTCCTGAGATCGTCGAAAAAAACGCCGCCTCAGAAAAACGGTTCTCTTTGCCATTCCTCCCCCCTACGCATTTGCACCCCCTCTTGCCCCCCCCAGCACACTCCTGCCCCCGCCCCGGCAAATACGTGACTCCTGGGGTTTACCCCGGCTTCAGCGTTCCCTTCGGTCCAATCGCTGGACCGAGGGCGTCAAAAACGCCCATTTTCGTTCCCCTCGGTCCCATCAATGGACCGAAAGGAACACCCTCCCCCCCGGCGGCAGCTCCGCCCCCGCTAGCGGCAGACGCCCGGACAGGGCAGGCATAACGAAGCAGCGGGCGGGAGGCGGGGTCATAATAATCATTCCGCTGTTGGAGCGGCCGGAGGACGCGATGGCGTATCGACGGGGGCGGATGGCGGGGGGCATAATAATCATTATACTCTTTCCGCTGTTGGAGCGGCCGGAGGCCGCGATGGCGCCTTCAGGCGCCGCGGCGGAGCGTCAGCGAGATGTCGTAAGACATCGAAGCAGCGAAGCCGCCCGGGTTCTGCAAGCGAAGCGCAGCAGGTTCCGGCAGTCCCCCTGAAAGGGGGTGCAGGGGGTTGAGAGGAAGCGAAGCTGCCGTTTTTTGCATCCATTTTTGCGTGCCCGAAGGGCACAAAAAAAAGTTCGCCAGGATAGGAGTTTTCCTATCCTGGCGCACCAGTGCAAAAAACGGCAGCTTCCTACTCTCCCACCTGGTGGGGCAGTACCATCGGCGTTGGTGAGCTTAACTTCTCTGT
>JAFRVZ010000060.1 GCA_017438265.1 Bacteroidales bacterium | reverse complement strand
TTCACGCAGGAGGAGGCGCCGGCCGACAAGGCCGCGCGCGCCCGGAAGAGCGTGGTCGTCGTGGACGATGACGACGACACCCGCGAATACCTCCGCAACCTGCTGCGGAACCGGTACAACGTCACGGCCTGTTCCGATGCGAAATCGGCCTGGGACGCGGTCTCAGGGACGCTTCCGGATGCCGTGGTCACCGACCTGGTGATGCCCGGCGAAAGCGGCAGCGACCTGTGCGCCCGCATCCGGGCGAACGACGCCACGCGCCACATCCCCGTCCTCATCCTGACCGGCCAGAACGGCGTCGAGGAGCAGCAGGACGCCAGCGACAGCGGCGCCGACAAGTTCCTCTCCAAGCCCATCTCCGTGGAGCTGCTCCTGAGCAGCATCGCGCAGGTGATTTCCAGCCGCGAGGCGGTGAAGGAGAAGTTCGGAGTCGCGCTGAACTACGACTACACCGGCATCAAGATGGGCTCGGCCGACGACAAACTGCTCCACCGCATCGTGGAGAGCATCCGGAACCACCTGGACGATCCCGATTACGGCGTGGCTTCCCTGTGCGAGGACGTGGGCATCAGCCGCGTCCACCTGAACCGCAAGCTCAAGGCCTTCGGCAAGGACTCCCCCGGCGTGCTCATCAAGACCTTCCGGATGAAGCAGGCCGCCTACCTGCTGGCGAACAACAAGGTCAACGTGTCCGAGGTCGCCTACCGCGTGGGCTTCTCTTCGCACTCCTAATTTTCCAATGCTTTCCGGGAGTATTTCGGGATGTCCCCGCGCGAATTCGTGACGCGCATCCAAGAAAATCCGGACGATGCGTCCTTGAAACAAATGTTTGAATAAGACCGTCCAATCCGGAAACAGGTAACATTTTCAACAACGATTGTAACCAAATCGTTGGGGCGTCGCTTTCGTTTTTGTTACATTTGCACTCGAAACAACGAAGCTTCCGCCCATGAACAAGTCGTATTCCTTCCTTGTCGCGGCCTGTTTGCTGCTCAGCCTGCCAGCCGCCGCCCTCGACCATCCGGGCCTCGCCGAGCGGCGCTCGGCTCCCGGTCGGTTCCCGCTCGTGGAAAACGGCGTCCCCGCCGCCGTCGTGACGGACCCCGCCGACCAGCGGGGCGTCCTCATCGCAGCGGAAACGCTGCGCGAGGACTTCGCCCGCGTGTGCGGCGTCAAGGCGCCGGCGCAAGGCGCCCGCGTCCTCTACGCCGGCACGAAGGACAGCCCGCTGATCAAGCGGCTCGCGGCGGAAGGGCGCATCGACACGACATCCTTAAATGGGCAGTACGAGACTTATATCCTGCAAGTAAGCGGCGACGCAGTCATCATCGCGGGCGCGGACATGCGCGGAACCATTTACGGCATCTACGAGATTTCGGAGCAGATGGGTGTCTCTCCCTGGTATGACTGGGCCGATGTGCCCGTCCCGCACGGCACGGACATTTCCCTGGCGGTCGGAACTTACACGGTCCCCCAGCCCGGCGTCCGCTACCGGGGCATCTTCCTCAACGACGAGGCCCCGTGCCTGACTTCCTGGGTGAAGAACACCTACGGGACGGACTACGGCGACCACCGTTTCTACGCGCGCGTTTTCGAGCTCCTGCTGCGCCTCAGGGCCAATTTCATGTGGCCGGCGATGTGGGGCTGGGCCTTCTACGCCGACGATCCGGAGAACAGCCGCACGGCCGACGAGATGGGCATCATCATGGGCACCTCCCATCACGAGCCGATGGCGCGGAACCACCAGGAATGGGCGCGCCGGCGCGGTTCCAGCGGTCCCTGGGACTATACCGCCAACAAGAAAGTGCTCACGCAGTTCTTCACGGAAGGCATCGAGCGCGCCAAGGATACGGAAGACCTCATCACCATCGGCATGCGCGGGGACGGCGACGCCGCCCTGGGCAAGGAAGGCGAAGAAGCGAACTACATCAAGCTCCTGGAAACCATCATCAAGGACCAGCGGAAGATTATCCGCAAGGTGACCGGAAAGCCCGCCGAGCAGCGGCCGCAGGTATGGGCCCTGTACAAGGAAGTCCAGCAGTACTACGACCTGGGGC
>JAFRVZ010000059.1 GCA_017438265.1 Bacteroidales bacterium | reverse complement strand
GTGATGAAGTGGCCGCGGCCGGTCTCGGCGAGGTATTCAGCCATGTCGCCGACGCCGATGCACCAGTCGCGGTAGTCGTCCGCACAGCCCTCGTCAAGCTTCTTGCGGCCGTAGCGGCAGGAACAGATGCCGACGGCGAGGTGGCCTTCGTAGCGTTTGAGCCAGTAGGAGATGTGCTCGATGTCGATGGATTCGTTCTCCATGGAGATGGCCTTCTCGACGGGGATGACGTGCATGCCGATGCCGGAGCCGCCCATCGGGACCATCGGGGTGATTTTCTCGAGCGGCAGGAAGGTCATCCGCTCGAAGAACATCGCCAGTTCCGGATGCCGGTCCATCAGTTCGACGCTCATGTTCGTGTACTCGGCGCTGCCGGGGACGAACTGCGGGACCCAGTAGATGCGGTCCTCGCGCGCGTACGTCGTTCCGGGCACGGGCCCGTCCTTGGTATACCTGTCGCCGTAGTCATACTCCAGCATGCCGAACCAGGCCAGCTTGTCCAGCAGCGCGTCGAAGCCTTCCTCGCTCGAGGCATAGTGCTTCTGGCGGTTCATCGCGTGGAGCTCGGCGTAGGTGTGGTGCTTGCGCACCTTGAAGAAATCGCCCGGCAGCATATCCAGCAGCAGGTCCAGCGAGGCTTCCCGGGTGATGGGGTCCATCTCGTCCTCGAAGATGCACGCGAGGCCCCAGTACTCGGGCGCGTCGGTCGTCATCTTGATCTTTCCGGGAATGCGGTCCGTGACGTGGCGGACGAATTTGAGGAGTTTCGGATTCGGGTTCTTGTCTCCCTTGTGCTTGGGGACAAACTTGGTCGACATTTCAGGCATATCGGCAGGATGGGTTACAGGTTATCGGTTATCGGTTGTTCTTTCCAGCGCAGGACTTGTTCCAGCAGCCAGCCGGCGAAGCGGTCGACGCCTTCGCCGGTCCGGGCGCAGATCGGGATTACCTGCGCCTGCGGGTTGCGCAGGGCGACGTTCGCCCGGCATCGCTCCAGGTCGAAGTCGAAATACGGCAGGACATCGGTCTTGTTGATGAGGACGAGGTCGCAGACGGAGAACATCAGGGGGTACTTCAGGGGCTTGTCATCCCCTTCCGGGACGGACAGGATCATCGCGTTGCGCACGGCGCCGGTATCGAATTCGGCCGGGCAGACGAGGTTCCCGACATTCTCGAGGATTACGAGGTCCGTCTCCGCGAGCGGAAGGTTGTCCAGGCCCTGGCGGGTCATTTCCGCGTCGAGGTGGCACATGCCGCCGGTATGGAGCTGGATGCTTTCGACGCCCGTCGCCTCGCGGACCTTGACGGCGTCGACGTCGCTGTCGATGTCCGCCTCCATCACGGCGATGCGGAGCCGGTCCTTCAGCAGGTTCAGCGTCCGGATCAGCGTCGTCGTCTTTCCGCTTCCGGGGGAGGACATCAGATTCAGCAGGAAAACGCCTTTCTCTTTCAGTTCAGTACGCAGCGCAGCGGCGTCCCTGTCGTTCTCCGCGAATACGCTTTTCTTGATTTCGATGACCTTGACGTCCGTCATAGGAGAATGTGGTTAGTTTTCAAAGATACGAAAAGAATCCGGATTTCCGGTGAAAAGCGCTACCTTTGCGACACGATGACCCTTTTTCTGACAGGCAGCCCGACGCGCTTCGGCGAAGACCGCTTCACTTCCGACAACGGATTCCTCGCGGCAGTGAAGGCGGCGTTGCGGGAGGCGACGGGCGGCACGCGGCTGCCGCGCGTCCTGCTGGTCAGCGCCGCCCCGGACGACCGCGGCTTTACCGAGTCCGTCCGCGAGGGCATGGGCGCATGTATCCGCAAATCGGGCATCCGGGTCGCCTCGCTGATCATGCTGGACCGCCGCAATGCGGCGCAGGCGGCGACGCTGGTGCGGCAGGCCGACTGGATCGTCCTCTGCGGCGGCCATACTCCGACCCAGAACCGTTTCCTCCACGAAATCGGCCTCCGGGAGCTCCTGCGGGACTTCCCCGGGGTCGTGATGGGCTGCAGCGCCGGCTCGATGAACTGCGCCGGCCGCGTCTACTCCCACCCGGAACTCCCCGGCGAAGCCGCCGATCCCGGCTACCGGCGCTGGCTCGACGGCCTGGGGCTGACCGACATCAACTTGATTCCCCACCTGGAACAGGTGCGCCACGCGACCGTCGACGGACGGCGCCTCTTCGAGGACATCGCCTTCCCCGACAGCCGCGGCCGCCGCTTCATCACCTTCCCGGACGGCGGCTTCATCCGCGTCCGTGGCGGCCGGGCGGAGCTCCGCGGCGAAGCCTACGCAATCGCGGACGGCGCGATGCGCCGGATCTGTTCTGAAAACCAATCCTGTACGCTTATGAACCTCGTTTTCATTTCCCCCCATTTTCCCCAGACCTATCGGCATTTCTGCGCCGGCGCCAAGCGCAACGGCCTCAACGTGCTCGGCATCGCGGACACGGATTACGACCGGCTCCCCTGGGACCTGCGCGACAGCCTTACGGACTACTATAAGGTAAACAGCCTCGAAGATTACGGCGAAGTCTACCGCGCCGTGGCCTGGTTCGCCCACAAATACGGAAAGATCGACTGGATCGAGTCGAACAACGAATACTGGCTGGAGCAGGACGCACGCCTGCGCACGGACTTCAACGTCACTTCCGGCATCGGGAGCGACCGCGTGTCCGCCATCCGGAACAAGTCCGAGATGAAGAAATACTACGCCCTCGGCGGCATCCCGACGGCCCGCCAGATCAAGGGCGCCGAAGGCCGGGCGGCCGTCAAGGCCTTCGCCGCACAGACCGGCTATCCGATCATCGCCAAGCCCGACAGCGGCATGGGCGCCTCCGGCACCTTCAAGATCGCCGACGACGCGGCGCTGGACGCCTGGTTCGACGCCCACCCCAACCACGCCTGTTTCGTATTCGAGGAATTCATCACCGGCCTGCTGGTCAGCTACGACGCGATCTTCAATGCGGAGATGGAGCCCGTTTTCGAAAACAATACGGTCTTCCCCACCCCCATCATGGACATCGTCCACGGCAACCTCGACACCTGCTACTGGACGAACAAGACCGTCCCCGCGGCGCTCGCCGCCATCGGACGCCGCACGGTCGAAGCCTTCGGCATCCGCAGCCGCTTCGTCCACCTGGAATTCTTCCAGCTGGACCGCGACCGCGCCGGCCTCGGCAGCAAGGGCGACTACGTCGGCCTGGAGGTGAACATGCGCCCGCCGGGCGGCTACACGCCGGACATGATGAATTTCGCCCACTCGACCGACGTCTTCCAGATCTGGGCGGACATGGTCGCCTTCGACGAGCGCCGCAAGCCGCTGGGCGAGCAGTATTACTGCGCCTATGCGTCCCGCCGCGACGGGCAGGCGTACGTCCACGGCCACGACGAAGTCCTGGCGCGCTACGGTGCCGACATCTGCATGTGCGAGCGCGTCCCGGACGCATTAGCGGACGATCTAGGCAACTTCGCCTACATCGCCCGCTTCCGCAACAGGAAGGACATCGAGCCTTACTTCCGTTTCGTAACGGCCCGCGTCCGGTAAACCGTTATTTCATTTCTTTCAGTCCCGTCTCGATCTGGCGGGCAAGCATCTGCCAATGGGCCCGGGTCACCTCGTCGGAGGACTTGGCCTTGGCGGCACGCTTGCGGATGCCCTCCAGCTGCGCGGCGAGCAGGGTCCGGGCATCGGAGGTCTTGGCTGCGTCGCTGGCGATGACGGACAGGGCGGTCGTCACGTACCGGCGCTGGAGATAGCGGCGGTAGCTGTCGACCTTGCCGCCCTTCGAAAGCTCGGAGAAGACCATGCCCTCCAGGTCGGAGAGGTACTCCTCGGGCTTGTAGGCGGAGGCGTCGTACTGGGCGAACTGGCCGAGGCGCGCGAGTTTCGCGGTGCTGAGCAGGTTGGAGGCGCTGACGACGTTGTTGACCAGGGTGTAGAGGTAATTGTCGGGCTGGTCGGTAATCTCGAAGATGTAGGGGACGTCGACCAGCCAGGACGGCTTCTGGAAGAGGTTGCGGTCCAGCCAGTCGAGGGCGGCCTTCTGGCGCGCCTTCGGCACAGGGGCGTACTTGACCGCGTTCGGCTCCTCGATGCTGTGGTTGGTGATGAAGCGACCGCCGATGTTCGCGCTGACGTGGCCCAGGTAGCGGTTGTACTGGCCGACGAGGGCTTCGTACATCCGGGTCACGTTGGCATACATGTCGGCCTCCTCGGCGTTCCAGGCCGGGATTTCCGTGATCGTCCGCTTCAGGTTCAGGATACCGTAGTCGCTCGCGGCCACGGCGTCGTCGCCGAGGTCCTCGGTCAGCGCGCGCGGATCGCCGTCACGGCCTTCGCCGCCGAACCAGAGGCGCGGGTTGGCCGCAAGGCGCTCGATGATGACCTTGTTCCAGTAGAGGTGGTCCTCCTTCGGACTGCCGAGATAGGTCGGCTTGTAGCCGAATTCGATGGCCCACTTGTCATAGTCGCCGATGCGCGGGTAGAGGCCGGCCTTGCCGATGCCGTCTTCCGGCTGGGCGACATAGTTGAAGCGGGCGTAGTCCATGATGCTGATCGTATGGCCGTTGGCTTCGACCCAGGCCTTGTCGCGGAGCTTCTCGACCGGCGTCTGGGCGCTGGAGCCCATGTTGTGGCGCAGGCCGAGGGTATGGCCGACTTCGTGGGAGGAGACGAAGCGGATCAGGTCGCCCATCAGCTCCTCGTCATACTTGATCTTGCGGGCGCGCGGGTCGACGGCGCCGGCCTGGATCTGGTACCAGTCGTGGACCAGGGTCATGACGTTGTGATACCAGCCGACATGGCTCTCGATAATCTCGCCGGAACGCGGGTCGTGGACGTTCGGGCCGTAGGCATTCGCAATCGGGGATGCCAGGTAGCGGATCACGCAGAAGCGGGCGTCCTCCAGGCTCATGTCCGGATTGTCCTCCGGCCATTCCTCGCCGCGGATGGCGTTCTTCCAGCCGGCCTGCTCGAAGGCGACGTTCCAGTCGTTGACGCCGGCGATCAGGTACTTGCGCCACTGCTTCGGCGTCGCGGGGTCGATATAATAGACAATCGGCTTGACGGGCTCGACGAGTTCGCCGCGCTTCTGGCGCTCGACGTCCTCGGGACGGGCCTCGAGGCGGTAGCGGGCGATGAAACGGATCGTCTCGACCCCCTGCTGGTCATCGGAGAACTCCCGGTAGCCGCCGGCAAAGAAGCCCACGCGCGGGTCGAACCAGCGCTGCTCCATCGGCTCTTTCGGCAGAAGGACGATCGAGGAATTGAGCACCACGGTCACGGCGCCGGCCTGGCGTCCTGCGGGCAGGTTGGTGGAAGTCTGGGGCATCGGGCCGGCGGGGCCGCCGGACGGGGCGTTGTAGTTATAGGTCTTGGTGACGGTCACCTCGGTATTGATCGGGTAGGTGCGGATGCTCTCGATAAAGGAGGCGTCGCCCTTGAGGCCGCCCAGGTTGTAGCGGCGCTTGTCGGCGGCGGACAGGGAGAAGATCTGCGTGTCGCCTTCGAAGAGGCTGTTGACCTTGATGCGCGTGGCACCGGCGGGGCTGTTCTTTTCCGGCTTGAAGGAGGCCACGATGGGGTTCTCCGAACTGACGCGGACAGCCTTGGAGATTTCCTGGTCCTCGGCTGCCTGGATCGAGAGGACGTCGCTGCGGAGGAGGAGGTTGCCGTTGGAGGCCTTCTCCCAGTAGATCATCACTTCGTTCACTTCCTCGCCGCCGTAGGTGCCGGCGTCGACGGTGTTGCTGACGAAGCGCGTCACGACCAGCATCCGGCGGCCCAGCAGGGAATCCGGAATCTCGAAATACCAGTCGTTCTCGTGCTGCGCGATGCCGTGGAGGCCTGCCGTGAACTGCAGTTCGACGGCCGCGTCTTCTTTCTTTTCGGCGTCCGCGGCGGCAGGACGGGCCGGTCCGCGGTTTTGGGCGAATACCCCGAGGCTGAGCGCAAACAGCGCCGCAGCCGCAATCATTTTCATTCTCATGGCCTTTGTTTTTAGGTAGATACGCGTTCAATATAGGCAAATCCGACCATAATTCCAATCTTGCGACGGATTAAACCGTTAAAATTCGTATCTTCGTACGATACTACTTACGATTTGCCTATGTCAGCGAACCAGACCCCCACGCCCCACATCGGGGCCCACTACGACGAAATCGCCCGGACCGTCATTATGGCCGGCGACCCGCTCCGCGCCCAGTACATGGCGGACAACTACCTCGAAAACCCGGTCGTCGTGAACCGGATCCGCGGGATGCTCGGCTTCACGGGGACATATCAAGGAAAGAAAGTCAGCGTGATGGGCCACGGGATGGGGATCCCCTCGATCAGCATCTACACCTACGAACTCTTCAACTTCTACGACGTCGACACCATCATCCGCATCGGCTCGGCCGGCTCCTACCATCCGGACCTCCACATCGGCGACCTGGTCTTCGCCCAGGGCGCCAGCACCGATTCCAACTACGGCGCCCAGTTCGGGCTGCCGGGGACGTTCGCCCCGATCGCGGACTTCGGGCTGCTGCGCAAGGCCGTCGAGGCCGGCGAGACCTTCGGCTACCGCTTCAAGGTCGGCAACGTCCTCTCGTCCGACACCTTCTACTCGGTCAACCCCCAGAACGAAAAATGGGCGTCGATGGGCGTCCTCGCCGTCGAGATGGAGGCTTCGGCGCTCTACATGAACGCCGCCTGGGCGAAAAAGCGCGCCCTCGCCATCCTCACGGTCTCGGACCACCTCGTGACCGGCGAAGCCTGTACCCCGGAAGAGCGCCGCACGACCTTTACCCATATGATGGACGTCGCCCTCGCCCTCCTATAACTACTGCTTCAAATAGCCGTTTTTCCGGCGCCAGAAATAATGCCATATCCCAAAGAATGGCCGCCAGATCATTTCCTCCGGACATATCCGCAAGGAACAATAGTTCCGCATTATCCTTTGTCCGATTGGAGACTGAACCCCCTTCTTTCGATTGATTTCTCTTAACAGTAGTTTCCCAAGACAAGGGTTGGGGGACAAGGCATATACGATTCTTCAATCAGGAAAAGAGTGCCTAGGACATGCATCAATGCCCCGGCGAAGCGCATTAGACCGAGACTATACAGATCCTCTGAGAGCTTTTTTCGGCCAGCATCATCCAAATGGCGCAGCAGGAGGCAATAATCCAACAATTGGCGGAGACTGATACCTTCATAGATCTGATGGCGGTAAAGGTGCATCAGCAGATAAACCCCGTTGAATCGAAGTGTTGGAATGCTTGCGCCCAGATCCTCATCGTAATGGTCAAACTGCTCCGTGGCATGAATGGCAAACCATTTTTGCAGCCGACGATTAGCCCGAGGCGAAGAGAACCAACTGGGCGTGAAATGTACTTCGACCCGGATGTTCTCAAACATAACGGGCTCTGTATGGAGATAGATTGTCTCGTTAACAGTGTAATGGTTCCGGAGAAGTTGGTAACCAAAGCGACAGTGTCCGTCATGGCTACGAACTTACTGCCGCCGGCCGTTCCGCTTCCGTAGAACAGGCTGATTGCGTCACCAGGCACCCAGTATATCTTGCCGGATCCGTCACGCATAGTCTTCGTATCAATATCCGGGGACTCATACGTCGCCCGAATGACCAACTTCTGTTCTATTGAATCTGAAAGATCCGCATCCATCTGATCCACCTGGCATCCGGCAAGCGACAAAAAAGCAACAAATGGAAGCAGGACCAAATTGCGCATTACTCGTTTTGCGCTTAATGAAAAGAGAATTGCCCTTCTATTCATATGTTTTCGATAATTTGATTCTATTACCTTACCGCATTGTCAAATAGAACAATACAAATACGCGAGCGAAACTTGCTCTTGTTGAGGTCGTAGGAAACCTTTAGGGAAACAAGTTAACGCCCGCGTAAATACTATGCGGACGTTAGTACTTGTTCGTGATCCCTAAATTCGAAAGTTCCTACGTTTCAACCAAGACCGAACAAATAGCGAACGCTGTATGTCTATATGTCTCGAGCCGGGATAGCTCCCTGCTCGGTTCAAATACACACAAAAAAAAAGTCATAATACACGTAGTCGCTTAAATAACCGCCCGTTTTTCCTTGCTATCTTCATTATTATTACGCATTTTTACAACCGACTTAAACTTTGAAATCATGAAGAGCTTCAACCATCTCGCGGTTGAAATAGTAACTATTTCGCCGCTTTTCTTGTATGTTAATAGAAATTTAGTTACCTTTATCCTCGATAAAACCGGACAATTATGACCTGGAAGGTTAAACAGGTCATAGACCTGCTGGAGCGGAACGGGTGGAAGTATGTCGGAACGCGGGGAGACCACCACAAGTATTTCAAGGAAGGCGCGATGCGTCCGATTATTGTCCCGGGGAACATGAACGACGATCTGGCAGAAGGAACATTTCGCTCGATCTTGCGTGCTGCCGGACTGAAAGGCATGAAATGATAATAGAATGAGGAATATGAAAACCATTACTGCGGTTATAGAGTATGCGGGAGACAATTATTCCGCGTATGTTGATGGCTTTGACGGGATCGCTGCCAGCGGGGCAACGTTAGATGAAATCAAGAAGAATTTGTCCGGTGCAGTTGAGGCTTACATCGAGGCGTGCAGGGATTTGGGATGTGAATTGCCGGAGGATCTGTTCGGAGAGTATGAAATAACTTTCAGGATGGACGTTAAAAGTTTTTTAGGGCTCTACACGGGGATTTTTACCAAGTCCGGGCTTGAGCGCTTGACAGGTATCAACCAAAAACAGCTTTGGCACTATGCCCAGGGGCTTTCCACTCCCCGAAGGGCACAGGTACAACGCATTGAGCAGGCGCTGCATCAACTCGGGAAGGAGCTGATTGCAATACACCTTTAATTTCTAGAATTTCAGCGAGGTGCTGAATTCGAGGGTGAAGGGGCGGATGTATGTGCCGGCTGTGAGATAATTCTTGAAGGGGGCGGGATCGGTCGCGAGCGAGGCGGCCTGGATGCCGGCGCTGGCACCCTTCTGATTCAGGAAATTCACTACGTTCAGGCTGAAGGAAACGCGGTCGCTGAGGGCATAGTCAATGCCGCCGAAGGTTTCCCAGCGTGCCTTGAAGAAGAGGCTGTTGGTAATGTTGACGTACTGGCGGCTGTAGTAGCGTGCGCTGAGCCAGAAACGCCATTTGCCGGGGCTGTAGGAGGGTTCGAGCTCCATCTCGACCGCCGGGGAGCCGGTGATGTATCTGCCTGAGAAATCGAATGTTTCGGTGTAGCCGTCGCTGAAGCGGGGTTGGAAACGGTAATCGCTGTAGCGGGGGCTGCGGAGGGTCAGCAGGCCGTGGAAGTGGAAGTTGCCGGCGCTGACGAGTGCGTCGGTGGTCCAGCCGAGCACCTGCATGCTGTAGAGGGAGCCGACGAAGATGCTCTCCTTGTAGCCGGCGGGATAGCCGCCGGCGGGCCGCGTGAGTTCGTGGGTCCAGAGGGCCGTGTAGTAGTTGTTGTTCTGGCGGTACCACATCAGCATGGACTGGAGGTCGAGCCAGCTGTTTTTAAAGTTGAAGCCGCCGCGGGCGAGGAGGTTGTCTTTCGGGAGGGTCGGCGGGAGGGTTTCCTCCGCATACTGCCAGATTTCGGCGTGCTGGCGGGTTGCGATCGCGTCGAATTCCAGGCCCCAGGCATCGTTGAAGCGGTAAAGGGCGACCAGGGTCGCCGCGCCGTTGGCGTTGCCGACGGAGACCGGCGTGCGGGTTACGCCGGGGCTGGCCAGGCTCCAGCCTGTGCCGCGGGTGTTGTTCTCCTTTCCGTCGAGGTTATGGGCGCCTTCGCCGCGGACGGTGCTGTATTCGAGGCGCAGGCCCGCCCGTAGGGTCAGGCGCGGGGACAGCGTCCACTGGTTCTGGCCGAAAAGGGCGAAACGGCCCTGCGTGCCTTCAAAGAACATGGCACCGGTATTCGGGACATAGAACAGGTCTCCTCCGTAGCGCAGCGCCGCCGGATCCTTTTTCGCCTCGTAGGCGAAGTTCGTCGCCATGACGTGGTCGATCGTCCGGTTGAGCCAGGTGTTGGCGCCGAGGAGCCATTCGGAGCGGCCGCTGCGGCCCTTCAGGGTCGCCGTGGTGAACCACTCGTCGCAGTCGTCCTGATGGTAGAGCATGTAGCGGGTCTGGACCTTGCCCACGTAGGGCGTTCCGTCGACGTTGGAATAGCCTGAGAGCAGGGAGGCTTCCTCGATGGAGCCGAGCATCGCTTCCGTCAGGTCGCAGTGCGCGAGACGCAGGCGCGTCGAGAGCGAGAGCGTCGCGCCGCCCGCGAGTCGACGCTCCATCCCTGCCGTCAGCACGTGGAAAGACATGCCGCCGTCCTCCACGAAGCGGCGGGACTTCCGCTGCCCGTCTGCGATGTCGATATAATCGAACGTGGCCGTTGCGGGCAGGTACTGGTCCTGTCCCAGCACGAAGTCGCCGTAGGGCGCCACGCTGCCGTCACCGACGAAGATGAACGGACCGTAAGGATCGCTCAGGTTGAGCACCTTCGTATAGAGATAGGTCGCAAAAAAGCGGCCCGAGCCGTCGGGAAACGCCTTCGAGACGCCGGCCTTGTAGTATTGGATGTGCTCCTGGAGGTAGGTCAGGTCGAGGTGGTTCGAGCCCCGGTTGAGGTCTTGGTAGACGTTGAGGTCCAGGCCCCAGCCGCGTCCCAGCGGGGTTGCGACATTCAGGTCGACGAGGTTGCGGCCGTAATGGTTGACCGTGTAGGTCACGGCGGCCTCCGGGCGCAAAGCGCCTGTCCTGGAGACCGACATCGGGTAGAAACCCGTATTGCCCAGCTGCAGGGCGGACTCGTCCAGCCGTGTCAGTTCCATCGATTCCGTCGAGAGACCGCTGTGCCAGGACCAGAATCCCGGGAAGAAATCAGTGTACATCGACGCCGGGAGGCCGTCCTCGAGGATGGCCGTGCCCCACTGCGGGATACCGAGGGAGATCACCCGGGGCTGGGAGGTCGAGGAAGCGTTCAGCAGGACGTTCTGGTTGCTGCGGCGCTCGCCGCTGCCGAGCGTGTCGGCAGGCTGCTGCGCCGCGGCCGCAAGGCACGCGAGCAGGCCGGCAGCCAGGATCAGGCTTGCTTTCAACATCCCGTTCATGCTACCTTAAAACGAAGCGCTCGCTTAGTTCCTGGCTGGCGCCGGCGTAGAAGTCGACGGAGACGTCCCTGGGACCGACGGTGAGCTTGTAGGAGCCGGCGGCGCGGGAGCGGGAGTAGGCGCGGAGGCCGTCGCGGTACTCGTCGAAGAGGGCGGTCTCGTCCGCGACGGGCGTTCCGTCGTCGTTCTTCGTCCCGATGCGCAGGGTCCCGTACTTCGCGGCGCCTTCGGAATCAATCTCGTAAATACCCGTCTTCTCGTTTGTCGTCCAGACGCTGTTCATCGTCAGCTGCGTGATGCGGCCGCCGTCGCCGACCCAGTCGAAGAACTCGGTCCGGTGGGTATGGCCGCAGAGGCCGATGACGCCGCGGCGGGCGAATTCGCGGCGGAAATGGCGGCGGATCTCCGTGTCGCGCGCGCTGCCGTGGTAGAACCAGCGGCAGCTGGCGCTGTCGTAGGGGAAGAGGGGACCGTGGACGATCACGAAGGTATGGCGCGCGCCTTCGGAGTCTTTCAGCAGCTTCTCCATCTCCGCGTCGTCGGGCGTGTTGAAGTCCGCGACGAGGAAGGCGTCGTCGCCGATGTTGAAGGAGAAGGTCGTCTTCGAAACGGGCTTTCCGAGCTCGCGGGCCATCCGGGCGGGCATATAATCCTTGTAGGCCTGCTCGGCGTCGACGCCGCGGATGTCGTGGTTGCCGACCACGGTGATGAAGGGAAGGCCGCCGAAGTCGTCCTTGAAGCGGTTCATCACGTCGTCCAGCATCCGGCGGTGGACTTCGCCGCTGCCGCAGTCACCCTGGATCAGGTCGCCCATCTGGAAGACCATCTTCGTGTCGGGGCCGACGAGCTGTGCGGCGCGACGGACGAGGCGCGGGCAGCGCTCCCGCCACATCTCGCCGTTGCGGGCGAATTCCGCGCGCTGGACGCGGTTCAGCCACTCGACGGGCTCGTTGTAATGCGAATGGTAGACGTCGGCGGGCTCGGTGTCGAAGTGGGTGTCGCCCAGGATGACGACTGAGTAGCGGCGATCGGCGCCCGCGCAGCCGGTCAGCCCGGCGCCCAGCAGTCCGGCTCCGGCGATCCCCACCGCGGCCGTGGTCAGAAATTCCCTTCTGTCCATATCTGAATCAGTTTTACTCTGGATCTACAAGCGCCTGGGCAAGGATGGTGATCGGGTGGAGGACCGGGTAGCCGGTGGACATTTCAATCTGCCACTTGCAGGTCTCACAGTCGCAGGCGACGGCGTCCGGGTTGACCTGGCGGATCTGGTCGAAGAGTTTCGCGCCGATGGCCTGGGAGGCGTCGTAGTTTTCCTTCTTGAAGCCGTAGGTGCCTGAGATGCCGCAGCACGCGGAATCCAGCAATTGGAACTCCACCCCCGGAATCAGCTTCATCAGCCGCTCGGAGAACACGCCCCAGCCCAGCTTCTCCAGATGGCAGGGCACATGGTACGCCACCTTCATCCGGAAATCCGGCTTGAAGCGCAGCTGCGCGCCCGCCTCCAGTTTTTCGAACACGAAGCGCGTCGCCAGCGTGAGGCTGTCCCGCACGGCGGAATTGTCCACCTCCAGCAGCGACGGATACTCGTCGCGGATCGTAAAGGTGCAGGTCGAGGAAGTCGCCACCACCGGCAGCCCCTTTTCGACCGCCGCGCCGATGACTTCCACGTTGTGCTGCGCGTGCTCCCGCGCCCGCCGGGACATCCCGTTCGCAATCATCGCCACGCCGCAGCACTTCTCCCGGTCGAGCAGCTGCACGCCGACGCCCAGCGCGTTCATCACCTTCACGAGGTCCTTCCCCAGCTGGGGATAATTGTAATTCACATAGCAGCCGTGGAAGTAGGCCACCTGCTCCGGGAACACCGCCTGCTCCTTGGCGTGGCGCCGCAGCCAGGCCTCGAAGCCGCGGCCGCTGTATTTCGGGAAACTGCGGCGGTGGTCGATCGCCATCGTCGCGTCCAGCACCTTCTTCGTCACTCCCAGCGAGGTTACGGCGTTCACGACCGGCGCGAACGGCCGCGCCAGCGTGCCCATGAAGTCCGTGGACGCGAGCATCACGTCGCGCAGCTTCGGGGGCGTATGGTCATAGCGGATGCGTGCGGCCTGGATCAGGTCGGCGACGTGCACCCCGGAGGGACAGGCCACCTCGCAGCGCTTGCAGTTCAGGCAGTACTTCAGGGCCTTGTTGAAGAACCAGGGATCCTTCAGGCGCAGGCGCTCCCCGTCCGGACCGGCCTGCTTCGGACCGGGATAGAGCGGATTGACCGGCACCACCGGGCAGTAGGCGGTGCAGATGGTGCATTTCATACACTCTTCGAAGTTGTGCGCACTGGTTGTATAATCTTGCAACTTCATAAGGCAGAACGGGTTAAAGCATCAGCAACAGCAAAGGCGGAGCGGATGGCAAGGCCGCCGCCGGTCCCGAATTCCGGGCGGGTTCCGCCCAGGATGGACCCCATCGCATACAGGTTTTCGACCGGCCTGCCGCCCTTCAGGGCGCGCAGGTCCGCATCCGTCCGGACGCCGAACGAGAGATACGGCTGGTCTTCCATGAAGTCCGGCCGGTACCACCCGCTCCGCTCCTCCGCAAAGACGACGTCGAGCTTGAAGAGCGGCTCGTAGACGTGCTCCGGCGTGGACAACAGTCCCTTGGAGAAGAAGGCCCCGGAAGACAGCACGAAACTGTCCGCAGAAAGGACGTGGGAGCCGAGGTTCTTCGTGGAGACGCTCAGGACGCGGTTTTCATCCATCCGGGCGGAGACGACCTCGTCGCCCATCAGGTACGTGCCACCCAACACGCCGTAGCGGCGCTGGAGCTGGTGCTGCGTACGGATGCCGGGGACGGACGGCGGCAGCGTCCCGACGAAGACCACGCGCGCGGGCAGCGCCGAGCGGATCTTCCCGGGCACGGCCGGGTCCTCGAGGCCGAAGACCTGCGGCAGGATGACGGTATCTTCGTCCTTGAGGAGCTCGCGCACCTCGCGGACCACCTTTTCCCAGACCCGGTCCATCGTACGCGCGATGTTGACGGAGCGCATCTCACTCGGCGAGAGACGCATGTCTTCCATCTCCGGCAACTGCAGGACGCGGGTCCGGCAGGACGTCCCCGCCTTCTCCAGCCCTTCCGCCAGGAAGGACGCGAAGAAGTCGTGGAAGCCAGCGAAATTCACGATCAGGGCCGAGCCCGGCAGGGACGGCGTCTCGAGCAGGCTGACGTCCTCGAGGGACAGTCCCGCGGGACGGAAGGTCCCGAGCGGCATCAGCCGCCAGCCCTCCCGCCAGGAAAGCCGGATCCCGGCTTCCGCGAAGAGGTCCTCGGTCCGCGCATCCTGCTCCATCGACTCGAAGGTCCCGGAGAAGAAGTGCAGGGCATTCTGGCCGGCGCTCACGATGGCGGTCGAGCGGCCGGCTTTCTGGAGGCTGATGCCGGCAATCAGTCCGGCAAGGCCGCCTCCGATGATGACGGTATCGAATTTCATAGGCCAAGCACGTGTTTATAGACCCACTGCGTGTACTCCGCCTCGCGGAGCGTATCGCCCCAGCCGATGGGGAAATTCCCCTTCCAGCGCTCGGTCAGGTAATCCTTCATGTCCTGGCGCTCGCGCTCGACGCAGCCGTGGGCGCGGGCCAGCAGCGCGGAGGCGCGGCAGGCGCAGAGCTCGCCCTGGCAGGTACCCATCCCGACGCGCGTGCGCCGGCGCAGGTCCGTCAGGTCGCTGACGTCGAGCCGCTCGATCGCGGAGTTAATCTCCCCGACGGAGACCTCCTCACACTCGCAAATCAGGGCCTGGTCGTAGCGGTCGCTGCCGCGCAGGCGCTCCGCCCGGGTCCCCAGGCGGCTCGCGGAGGCTTTCTGGACCGTATTCGGATTCTCCCAGATCACCTCGGCCACTTCCCGCAGCGAGTTTGCGCCGGAGCCCGGCAGCGGGGTCGTCGCCGTCTCGCAGGCCTTGCTGACGCCCAGCTTGCGGCAGACGGCGTCCGTGGCCATCTCGGCCATCAGGCGGTAGGTCATCAGCTTGCCGCCGGTGATGGTGACAAAGCCCTTCAGGCCGTCCCGAGTCTCGTGGTCGAGACAGACGATACCGCGGGAGATGTTGCGGCCGGACGGGTCGTTGTCGGCACTGACGAGCGGGCGCACGCCGGCGTAGGCCCGCAGGATGCGGGTCGAGGCCAGCGACGGCGCGAGCTTCGCGCCCTCGGAGATCAGCAGGTTGACCTCTTCCGGCGTCACGGCGACGTTGTCGCACTCCTCGAACGGAATCCGGGTCGAGGTCGTACCGATGATGCAGACGGTATCGCCCGGGACGAGGATGTCCGCGTTGGCGGGCTTGCGGCAGCGGTTGATCACGACGCTGTTGACGCGGTGGGCGAAGATCAGCAGCGCGCCCTTCGAGGGGAACATGCCGACCTGCACGCCGGCCATTTCGGCGATGTGCTGGCCCCAGATACCGGCTGCGTTGACGACGACGGGCGCATAGTACGCGCCGGTCGCGCCGGTCTGGACGTTGCGGGTCCGGATGCCCTTGACGGTATCCCCTTCCCGGATGAAGCCGGTCACTTCGGTCTGCAGGAGGACCTGGCCGCCGTGGAGCTTCGCGTCGAGCATGTTCGCCGCCGTGAGGCGGAAGGGATCGACGCTCCCGTCGGGAACCCGGACGGCGCCGACAAGCGCCGGATTGACGCTCGGCTCGAGGCGGAGCGCCTCCGCGGGATCGATGATCTCCGCATCGATGTCCGCCTTGCGGCAGCTCTCGACAAAGGTTTTCTGGTAAGCCAGGTCATCCTCCGGGAGGGTGATGAAGAGGCCCTGCGTATCGTCCACGCAGTGGGAGGCGATGCGGCGCAGGATCCGGTTCTCCCGGATGCATTCCCGGGCGGACTCCGGGTCGTTCACGGCATAGCGTGCGCCCGAGTGGAGCAGGCCGTGGTTGCGGCCCGTCGCGCCCGTCGCAATGTCGCTCCGCTCGACGAGGAGGGTCCGCAGGCCGCGCATCGCACAGTCGCGCTGCGTCCCGGCCCCCGTTATGCCACCGCCGATGATGATGACATCAAACTCGTTGGATCTCATTTATTTCTGTTTCTTGACAAGGTACAACTCTTCCTTGTAGGTCAGTCCCATGAAGACGATGGCCAGCACGCAGGCGGCGAGCAGCAGCAGGAAAGTCCAGTTCCAGCCGGCAGCCTGGGCGACGGCGCCGATTACGACGTTCGCCAGGATGGCGGTCCCGAAGAAATAGCCGAAGAAGCCGGTCAGGCCCGCGGCCGTGCCGGCGGCGTTCTTCGGGGCGAGGTCGAGCGCCTGGACGCCGATCAGCATCACCGGTCCGTAGATGAAGAAGCCGATGCCGATCAGGGAAATGATGACCATCGTAAGGTTGTCGATGAATATCCAGTACAGGACGATGAAGACGGCCACGAGCGCCATGAAGATCATCGTCGGAAGCGCGCGCCGGCCGTGGAACAGCTTGTCGGACAGCCAGCCGCAGATCAGCGTCCCCGGAATCGCCGCGAACTCATAGGCGAAATACGCCCAGCCCGCGCTCTTCAGGTCGATCCCCTTCTCCGTCAGGATCGTCGGCGCCCAGTCGAGGCAGCCGTAGCGGACCATGTAGACGAACGCGTTCGCAACCGCGATGAACCAGAGGAACTTGTTGGTCAGCACGTACTTGAAGAAGATCTCCCGGGTCGTCAGGGTCTGCTCGTGCTTCTCGGAATAATTCTTCGGATAGTCGTCCCGCCACTGTTCGACGGAAGGCAGTCCGCAGGACTGCGGCGTGTCCCGCAGCAGCACGTATGCGAGCAGCGCAATCAGCAGCGCGACCGCCGCCGGGAACAGGAAGGTGCCGGCCAGGAAGTAGAACTCCGCGTGGGCGCCGTAGAGCCAGCTGCCGAACCAGACGGCGCCGTAGGTCGCCATCGGGCCCACCAGGGCGCCGCCGACGTTGTGGGCACAGTTCCAGATGCTCATCATCGTACCGCGCTCGCTCACGGAGAACCAGTGTGTCATCACGCGTCCGCAGGGCGGCCAGCCCATGCCGTTGAACCAGCCGACCAGGAAGTTCAGCACGCCCATCAGCAGGATTGCGAGCGCCTTGTGGTCCGCGCCGATCCACTGGACCGGGACGATCATGAAGGCCATCGAAACGGCCGCCAGGACGAGGCCGAGCGGCAGGAACGCGCGCGCGTTCGAGCGGTCGGACACGCTGCCCATCAGGAACTTGGAAAGCGCATAGGCGACGGCGTTCATCGACAGGACGACGCCGAGCTCCGTCTTGGCGAAGCCGAGCGGCGCGAGGGCCGGGATGGCCATCGAGAAATTCTTGCGGACCAGGTAGAAGCCCGCATATCCGATGAAAGCGCCCAGGAAGACCTGCAGGCGCATTCTTTTATACCTGGCATCGGCTTCGGGGCCGGTCTCCGCCGGTTTGTAGGCGGGCTGCTGGAGGAACTTGATCATTTCGCGCGGCAGATTTCAATCAGACGGTCGGGGTAGTTCGAGATGATGGCGTCGACGCCGCAGTCCACCATCCGGCGGATCTCGTCGGGGTCGTCCACGGTCCACGGGACGACCTTGATGCCCTTGCGGTGGCACCAGGCGACGTTCTCCGGGGTGACAGGCTTGTAATTCGGACTCCACCACTGCGGCCGGAAACTGAGGTTCGCCATGATTTCCTCGATGTCGGGCTCCTGGTCGGTCAGGTAGGAGAGGATGACCTGCGGCCATTTTTCGTGGATGTACTCCAGCGAGCGGGTATCGAAGCTCTGGACGACCAGGCGGTCGCCGAGGTTCTTCGACAGGAGGAGCGGGATGCAGACGTCGCAGAATTCGTGGTATTCGGGCCAGTTCTCTCCCTCGCCGGCCGACGCGGAGGACTTGATTTCGATGTTGTAGTTCATTTTCATGCCTTTGGAGGCGGCGTAGCGCTCGGCGTCGTCGATCAGTTCGGACGCCAGGGGCTTGACGGCGGCGACGCGCTGCTGCGTCAGCCAGGTCGTGTTCGGACGCAGGCCGACGTCGTATTTCGCGATGCTGTCGTAGGGCATCTTATAGAGGTATTCCCGCGGCTCGCCGTTCTGGACGGGCGTACCGTCCGGGCGCGTCGAGTAGCGCTGATGGAAATAATTCTCGTGGGAGACGACGACCTGGCCGTCGCCGGAAAGCTGCAGGTCGAACTCCAGGGTATTGACACCGAGGTCGATGGCGTTCCGCATCGCGACGATCGTGTTCTCCGGCATCAGGCCGGCGCCGCCGCGGTGGGCCTGGAGGTCAATGGCGTCCTTGCGGTTGCAGGAAGCGGGAAGCAGGACCGCAAGCACGAAAAAGAGCAGGGCTTTTTTCATGGCATAACGTGGTTAGTACTTCCCAAAGATAGGAAATTATTCTCAGCCGAGGAGATGTTCCAGGAGGATTTTGACACCGATGGCGATTAAAATGACACCGCCTGCGAGTTCCGGCTTCCAGCGGCGTGCGACGGCCTCCCCGAAGCGCACGCCCAGCAGGGTTCCGGCGATGCTCATCAGGAACGACACGAGCCCGATAACCGCCAGCGGCAGCAGCAGCGAGGAGAGGGTCGCGTAGCCGGAACAGCCCATCGAAATCCCTACGGCGAGCGCGTCGATGCTCGTCGCGACAGCCAGCGCCAGCTGCGTGCGCAGCTTCTCCGGGCTGAGTTGCTTCTCCTCCTCCGGCGCGAACGCGTCCCGGATCATCTTGACTCCGATGAAAGCGAGCATCGCGAACGCGATCCAGTGGTCATACGCTTCGACGCTGTGGCGGAAATAATAGATGGCGACCCAGCCCAGCAGGGGCATCAGCGCCTGGAACAGGCCGAACAGCAGCGCCATCCGCAACAGGGTCCCCCGGCGCACCTTCCGCTGGATGACCCCGCTCACGGCCGAGACCGTGAAGCAGTCCATCGCCAGCGCGAACGCAACAAGCAGTACTTCCCAGAAACGCATCATGGCTGCAGGATCAGCGCCCTGCGGAGAGCGGTTCGTTTCATAATCCTATTCCCTTTCTGATAGACGTTTGAATGCCAGTTCTTCGTAGCGCGTCCCCGGGCGGCCGTAGTTGGCGTACGGGTGGATGCTGATGCCGCCGCGCGGCAGGAAGAAGCCCGTCACTTCGATGTACCGCGGGTCCATCAGCGCGATCAGGTCCTTCATGATGATGTTGACGCAGTCCTCGTGGAAAGCGCCGTGGTTGCGGAAGCTGAACAGGTACAGCTTCAGGCTCTTGCTCTCGACCATCCGGCGGTCCGGAATGTAGCTGATGCGGATTTCCGCGAAATCCGGCTGGCCCGTGATCGGGCAGAGCGCCGTGAATTCCGGGCAGTTGAAACGCACCCAGTAGTCGTTCCCGGGATGGCGGTTCTCGAACGCCTCGAGCACGCCGGGATCATAGGTCTGGCGGTATTCCGTCTCCCGCCCCAGGGCCTTCAGGCCCTCGGCCTTGCGATTCTCGTCCATTATATATCAGTAATCTTAAACGGGTTATACGAAATGTTGCGGTCGAAGACGTCGACCCCTTCGGCCTGTTTCACGTGCCGCACGATCCGGCTCGTCATCGGCAGCACGATGATCTCGTAGCAGACCTTGAAGGTCACCTGCGCCAGCATCATCGTCCCGAGCGCGGCCAGCGGCGTCCCCCAGAAGGCAATCGGCATGAAGATCAGCGAATCCGCCCCCTCGCCGGCGAGCGAGGAGACGACGGCGCGCAGCCAGAAGCGGCGTCCCCCGGAGGCGACCTTCATCCGGCTCATCACCCACGCGTTCACGTTCGAGCCGACCACGAAAGCCAGCAGCGAGGCAAACGCGACCCGCGGCGCCAGCGTGAACATATAGTTGAAGTGTTCGGCCCCGTCCCAGAAGTCCGCCGCCGGCAGCCAGACGACCAGCTGTCCCAGCAGCACGACCATGAAATTCATCAGGAACGCAAGCCAGATGACGATCCGCGCCTTGCGGAAGCCCCAGACCTCCGCGATGCAGTCGTTCAGGATATACGAAACCGGGAACACGATTACCGCCCCGGGAAGGTTGACCCCGAAGACGGAGATGATCTTGCTCGCAAACAGATTGGAGGTGATCAGGCAGACGGTGAACACCACCGCCATCACCATGAAGTTGGCAGAAACTTTCTTGTTCATTCCTTGCAGTTTTTAGAGTGGTACCTGTTACACTTGGCCGGCCCTCCGGGCCGACCTCGCCGCAAAGATAATCATTTTTTGGTTTCGGAAGTCGGGTCGCTAGATGTTCGGGGTGTCCCAGACCTGGGTGGCCGTGCATTTCAGCAGCAGGCCCTGGCCGCCGCAGCTGAGGCGGAAGTCGCCTTCCTCCAGGCGCCATTTGCCGTCCGCGCCGACGAACGCCAGCTCGTGGGCGGGAATCTCGAAGGTCACCGTCTTCGCCTCGCCGGGCGCGAGTTCGATCTTGTCGAAGGCGCGGAGGCGCTTCACGTCCGGGACCAGGCTGGCCACGAGGTCGGAACTGTAGAGCAGGACGGCCTCCTTGCCGGCGCGGGTGCCGGTATTCTTCACGTTGACGCTGACCCGGATCACGTCGCCCGCCCGGAAGGTCTCCGGGCTCAGGAGCTTGAAGTCCGAATAGGCGAAGCTGGTGTAGCTCAGGCCGTGTCCGAACGGCCACTGGACGTCCATCACGGCGTCGTAGTTGTAGGAGCCGTTCATCACCTCGCGGTGCTCAGAAACCTTGTAATCATAGGTATGGAGGGCGTTGATGTGCTTGGAATAGGTGAACGGGAGCTTGCCGGAGAAATTCTCCGCGCCGCTCAGCAGGGCCGCCAGCGCGTCGCCGCCGTAGTTGGAGGGCAGCATCACGTCCACGACCGCCCGGCACAGCGGTTCGATGTCGCCGATGATGCGCGGGCGCCCCTCGTTCAGCACGAGGATGACCGGCTTGCCGGTCGCGGCCACCGCGCGCACGAGCGCCTTCTGGTTGGCCGAGAGGTTCAGGTCGTCCATGTTGCCGGGGGTCTCGCAGTAGGAGTTCTCGCCGACGCAGCAGATGACGACGTCCGCCGTGCGGGCCATCAGGGCCGCCAGCGCGATGCCGGAGGCCTCGTCCTCCTGCCAGGCGCCGTAATTCTCGTTGTAGATCACGCCGGGAGCATAGCTGACGCGGCTGAAACGCGTGCGCAGCGCCTCCAGGATGGTGTTGTACTGCGGGGCGAAGGTATCGGCGCCGCCCTGCCAGGTATAGGACCAGCCGCCGTTCAGGGCGCGGAGGCTGTTGGCGTTCGGGCCGGTCACGAGGATGCGGGTGTCGCTGCGGAGCGGCAGGAGGTTCCCCTCGTTCTTCAGGAGCACCTCGCTCTCGACGGCGGCGTCATAGGAGGCCTGCCGGAAGGCGGCGGAGGCGAATTCCGGATATTCCTGCTGCGTCAGCGGGTTGTCGAAGAGGCCGAGGCGGACTTTCAGGCGCAGGATGCGGCGCACGGCGTCGTCGATGCGCTCCATCGGAATCTCCCCGCTTTCGGCGAGCTCCACGATGACGTTCACGCATTCCGGATCATAGGGGTCCATGATCATGTCGATGCCGGCGTTGATGCCGATCTTCACGGCCTCGCGCTTGTCGGCGGCGATATGGTCGCGGGTGAAGAGGTTGTCGATGTCGGCCCAGTCGGTGACGAGCATGCCGTCCCAGCCGAGTTCCTCCTTGACCCAGCCGGTCAGGAGTTCACGGTTGGCGTGGGTCGGGACGCCGTTGATCGAGGCGGAGTTGACCATCGCGGTCAGGGCGCCGGCGCGGAAGCACTCCAGGAACGGGCGGAAGAACTTCTCGCGGAGGTCGTTCGGCGCGATGACGGCGGGCGTGCGGTCCTTGCCGGAAACCGGGACGCCGTAGCCGATGTAATGCTTCAGGCTGACCGCCGCATGCTCCGCGTCGATGTGGTTCGGATCGTCGCCCTGGATGGCGAGGGTCTCGGTGCGGGCCATTTCCGCCTGGAGGAAGGGATCCTCGCCCCAGCTCTCCCACTGGCGCGGCCAGCGCGGGTCGCGGCCGAGGTCCATGACCGGGGAGAACACCCACGGCACCTGCGCCGCGCGCGTCTCATAGGCCATCGCCCGGCCCATCGCCGCCGCATAGGCGCGGTTGAAGGTCGCGCCGAGGTTGATTTCCTGCGGGAAGAGGGTGCCGTCGATCAGGTAGGAGGCGCCGTGGATCATGTCGAGGCCGTAGATGCAGGGAATGCCGATGGCTTCCATCGACTTTTCCTGGATCTGGCGGACCATCTCCGCGGTTTGCGCGCGGGTATGGGCCATATCGTGCATCACATTCAGGATCGAGCCGACCTTGTACTCGCCGATGATGCGGTCGAGCTTTTCGGGATCGAGGGACTCGCGGGTGTCGTCCTCGAGGCGGCCGATGGAAATCTGGACCATCTGGCCCGCCTTCTCCTTCAGGGTCATCCCCTTCAGGACCTTCTCTACCTTCGCTTCCACCTTGCGGTCGGGAGCGATGACCGGGTCGACGGCGGCGCCTTTGCGGCAGCCGCCGACGGCGAGCGCGAGGAGCAGCATCGCCGAAAGAATGTGAATCCGCTTCATATCAGATTGGTTTATGGGTATATCAGAAGGAGTAGCTGGTCCCGAAATTGAACCAGACGGGATCGCCGAAGCCGGGATTGAAGCAGTGGGCCATTTCCGCGGAGAGGATGAAGTTCTCGTTGTAGGCGATTTTGAGGCCGGCGCCCGCGCTGCGGACCAGTTCGCGCGCCTTGGCGCGGATTTCCGCCGGCGTCACGCCGGCCATCGCGGCCATTTCGGAGATCCGGTACGTGCCGGGGACGAAGCCGCAGTCGAAGAAGGGGTTGACCGCCACGTAGACGTCTCCGCCCCGGAAATTGAAGCGGAAGAGCTTGGTGCGCAGTTCGAAGTTGCCCCAGAAATAGTCGTCCGCCACGACGCGGTTCGCGTAGATGCCGCGGATGGTGCTGGAACCGCCCAGACCCTCCAGGATGACCTTCTTCGGCACGAGGGCGGAGATGACCTGCTGCATGTAGAACGGCGCTTCGCCGGCGACGGTCCCCTGGTAGGAAATGCGGTAGGCGAAGACCGGGTCGCCGGCGGGGAGGCCGAAGGGGACCGTCAGGAACTGCGCCCAATGGAAGCAGGCCTTCAGGTACGGCGCGCCGCTGCCGAACAGGTCGGGCGCCCCGTTCAGGTAGGCGTCCGCCAGGATGCCGCGGTTCGGGGCCGCCTCCCGGTCGCGGGAGTCGTAGGCGAGGCCCGCCCGGAGTTCCAGCACGCGGCCGCCGTCGCGCTCGTGCTCCTTGATGATGTCGGCGGCGACATAGCGGCTGTAGAGCGAATTCGCGGCATCTCCGCCGTATTTCGCGTCATTGAACGGCTGGGTATGGAAACTCCAGTAGGAGATGCCGGCCGCCCATTTCAGGTTTTCCGTAATGTCGCCCTGGAGGTTCACGAAGGACTGGAAATAGCGCCGCGCAAGGTTGAAATAGCGGACGGCCTTCAGCTCTTTGGTAAAGGGGGAAGCCGCGCCGTTGAAACCGTAGAAGCGGTACAGGGGGTCATCCACGAAGAGGGCGAGGGCCGTCACGCGCATCCCGGGAATCAGGTATTTCGAGTCGTAGAGGAGATTCAGGCGGGTGCGGCCCTGGGTCGAATGGTTCGCCGTCCACTTGATCTGGTGGACCGGGTCCGGATAGGTGCTGCCGTCCCCGTAATAGTAAATCTCGCCGAACAGGCCGTACTGGAAGCCGGAATCGCTCGAGAGACCGAGGCTGGGAAGGATTACGTTGTTCCAGCCCGTCACGTGCTTTTCTTCCGCCTCGTCCTGCGCCCGGAGGTTCCAGGCGAGGAGGCAGAGCAGCGTCAGCAGCAGGGTCTTTCTTCTCATTCTTTCAGACGCGAAACGACGGCCGTTTCAAATATCCCGAAAGATAGCGACTTTCATCCAATAAACCAAAAATCACCGCGTTTCACCGCGCTTTTGCGGGCTTTTCCCGTAAGAATCCGTATCTTTACCCGACAGAACAAACCCGCTGCCATGATTGACGACATCCTGAGATTCAACGATTATTTCGTCCGGGCGAAAGCCTACGAACCTTTTGTGACCGACAAATTCCCGTCGAAGCACGTCGCCGTGCTGACCTGCATGGACACGCGCCTCACGGAACTGCTTCCCAAGGCCCTGGGCCTCAAGAACGGCGACGCCAAGATCATCAAGAACGCCGGCGGCCTGATCCTCTCCGAAACCGACTCCGCCATCCGCTCCCTGCTGGTCGCCATCTACGAGCTGGGCGTGACGGAGGTGATGGTCGTCCACCATTCGACCTGCGGCGCCTGCCATATGAGCTACGCGGAGTTCAAGCCCCATATGCAGGAGCGCGGCATCCCCGAAGCGACCCTCGCCGCGTGGGAGGCCCGCGGTGTCGCGGACTGGCTGGAGGGCTTCCACGACACGGAAGCCTCCGTGCGCCGCACCGTCGCCGCCGTCCGGAACCATCCCCTGGTCCCGAAGGACGTCGTCGTCCGCGGATTCATCATCGACTCCACGACCGGCGCCCTCACCGAAATCGCCTGACGCAATAATCGCTATATTTGCACCATGAAACACAATTTGAAAGATTGGGTTGTAGCAACGCGCTACTGGGCGCTGCCGGTTTCGACGATGCCCGTCGTCGCTACGTTTGCGTATCTTTTCAGCCGGGACCTGCTGCCTGCGGGCCCGATGCCATATGTCTGCTTCGTACTCTCGCTGGTGGGGGTGATCCTGCTCCACTCCGCAGGAAACGTCCTGAGCGATTACTATGACTACAAGTCCGGCGTGGACAACGAAAACGCGTTCGCCGTCCCCAACCTGGTGTTCCACCACTTCGAGCCGGAAGAGTACAAGCGCTTCAGCCTGCTGCTCTTCGCCGCCGGCATTCTCGTCGGCCTCGGCATCACCCTGCTGAGCGGCCCCGGCCTGCTCATCGTCGGCGGCATCGGCGTCCTGCTGACCGCGCTGTACTCCTTCCTGAAATTCCGCGCCCTCGGCGACCTGGACATCTTCATCATCTTCGGCGTGCTGACCGTCCTCGGCGCAGGCTACGCGATGACGGGCAGCTTCCAGCCGGACGCCCTGATCCTCTCGGTTCCCCTGGGCATCATCACGGTTTCCGTCCTCCACGCCAACAACACCTACGACATCCCTTCGGACGGTGCGGCCGGCATCAAGACCTTCGCGATGCTCCTCGGCGGCAAGGTCTCCAGCATCCTCTACTGCTGCTACATGGCGACCCCGTTCCTCTTCGTCATCCTCGCCGTCCTCTTCGGCGCGCTCCATCCGCTCGCCCTCCTCTGCCTGCCCGCCGCCATTCCCGCCTGGAAGAACCTCCGGCAGGCCGCCACGTATGACAAGAACGGACTCGAGGCCATGCGCGGCCTGGACCAGGCCACGGCGAAACTCCACCTCGCCTTCTCCGGCCTCCTGTCCCTCGGCCTGCTGATCGCCGGCCTGTTATGACCCCGGCTCCCCTCTCCGGCCCCGACGCCCGGCCGGCCGCCCGCCGGCTGGGCGCCGCCGTCGCGGCCGCAGCGCTGCTGTGGTTCCTCATGTTCAGCCCCTGGACCGGCGGCCGCCTGAATTTCTGGCTCGCGATGTCGGCTTCCGCCGTCATCCTCACGGCCCTTGCGCTCCGCTTCGGCCCTTCCCCGGCGCCCGGGCACGAAAACGGCGCGAAATGCGCCTGGCCCGTGCAGGTGCTGGCGGGGGTGGCGATCGCCTTTGCGCTGTGGGGCGTGTTCTGGATCGGGGACAAGGCAGCGGCATGGATGTTCGGGTTCGCACGGCCGGAAGTGGATGCCGTCTATGCGATGAAGGAAGGCTCCCCGGCCTGGATGATCGCGCTTCTGCTGCTGGTCCTGATCGGGCCGGCGGAAGAGTATTTCTGGCGGGGATATGTGCAGCGCACGCTGGGCCGGCTCCTTCCCGGCCGCCGGGCGGCAGACGCCGCCTTCCTGCTGACCACCGCCGTCTACGCGCTGGTCCACCTCTGGTCGTTCAACTTCATGCTCGTGATGGCGGCCCTCGTCGCCGGCGCGGTCTGGGGCCTCATCTATCGCCTCCGCCCGCAGCTGCTCCCCGCCCTCATCCTCAGCCACGCCCTCTGGGACGCCCTGGTCTTCGTCCTCCTCCCGATCTAGCGCCGCCTCCCCCGTTTTTTGGAAAGCACTGCTACTGAAGCAGTTCCAAGATGGACTTACGCATTTTGCATAAGTCCTTTTTATATTTCGCTGAGCATCAGTCGCTTGCAATTTACGGCCGCGATGGTGTCATCAGGGCGCCATCAGGCAGGGGCTTTATAGCCGGAACAACTGGGAGGGGGTGCGGCGCGGAAGGGCGCGGAGCGTCGGGACGGGGAGGCTGCCGTCGGGGCCGGGGGCGTCGGCGAGGGCGGCGCGGGAGGCGGCGAGGGCGAGTTCCGGGGTGTTGTTGTTCTCGCTGAGGTGGCAGAGGAAGATGTGGCGCAGGCCGGGATGGAGGAAGGCGCGGATGGCGGAGGCGCACTGGTCGTTGCTGAGGTGGCCGCTGCCGCGCGTGATCCGCATTTTCAGGTCATAGGTGTAGGGGCCCTTCAGAAGCATCTCCAGGTCGTAGTTCGACTCGATGACGACCGTATCCGCGCCGCGGGCGTAGGCCAGGGCCTGGTCCGTCATCGCGCCGATGTCCGTCATGATCACGAAGTTGCGGCCGCCGATCCGGACGGCGTAACCGACCGTCTGGGTCGCGTCGTGCGGGACGACGAAAGCGCGGACGGAGATTTTCCCGAGGACGATTTCCGTCCAGTCGCCGTCGGACAGCGGGCGCTTGACGGCGCCGATGTAGTCGAGCGTGAAGGTATGGTGCGAGAGGGCGTAAAGCAGCTCCGGGGTCGCATAGACGGGCTTGCCGAGGTGCTTGCAATAGGAGCCGAGGGCGCGGATGTGGTCGAGGTGATCGTGGGTCACGAGCACGGCGGAGAAGGAATCCAGCCCCAGCCCCTCGGCGGCGAGCTCCCGCTTCAGGCGCCGCAGGCTCACCCCGGCGTCGATCAGCACGGCGGCCGTAATCGCCCCTTCCTCCTCGAGGCCGAGGAAGTAGCAGTTGCCGCAGCTGCCGCTGGAAAAACTCTTGAAACGCAGGATCGGCTCCATCTTCTACGGCTCCTCCTCACAGTATTTGGAAATGACCCCGTAGGCCTGGGAGACGCCCAGCTCGCCGGAGCGGGAAAGGTCGATACAACCCTTCTCCTTGTCTTTCAGGTAGATCAGCACCAGGCCGCGGTTGTAGTACGCATCCCCCATCCCCGGATACAGCTCGATTGCCTTGTCGTAGTTGCCGATCGCCTCGACCAGCTGCGAGGACAGGCAGTAGAGGTTGCCGAGGTTGTAATAGAAGTACGGGATGTCGGGGGCGAGATCCACGGCGGCCTGCATGTCGGCGATGGCTTCGGAATAGTCGTAGGTCTGCGTGACCTGGTCGCCGACGCGGGCGCGGATCGTGCCCTTGTCGTCCATCGTGAGGGTCTGGACATTCGACTGGATCGAAGCGATGAAGTCGATCATCTCCGCGCGGAGCACGCCGCGGTTCATCCGGTAGAACGAGCGGTAGTAGGACTCCGCGCTGCCGGCGGCGTCCGTCGCCACGGCGTCGGCCGCCTCGATCGCCCGGTCGAAATAGACCTGGGCCTGGTTGTACTGCTTGTTCTGGAGTTCGTAGAGGCCGCGGATGAAATCCGGCTGGGTCGCGATCAGCGCGCGGGAGATGCTGCCGCCGAGCGTGTCGGCGTTCGTGATGGCGAGGGGCGCGGGGGCGTCGGCGATGAACTTGTCGACCAGCGGGTGCTCGAAGCGGTTGCGGAGCGCATAGGAGACATTGCCGCGTTCCCGGGTCAGGCTGAAGCGGAAGAGCGGGCGCAGGCGGATGTCGAGGTCGCGGTGCTGGAGGAGTTCGTTGTCGAAATCTTTCTTGGCGAAATCGGCGTCCAGGGCCAGCAGGGAGCTGTATTTGCGCGTCGTATCGGCGAAGGAGCCGGCCTGTTCCGCGTTCTTCGCACGGTACTCGGCGACCTTCCGCTGGGCCGTCTGGTAGTCGGCCCGCGAAGCGGCCGTCCGGCCGAGCATGTTCTCGACATAGGAGCGGTTCATGTAGGCCTTGGCGAAATCCGGATACAGTTCAATCGCCTTCGTGTAGTCGTCGAGCGCGTCGCGCCAGCGGCCCATCTCGATGAAGAAGGCCGCGCGGTTGTAATAGGCCAGCACGTTGCCCGGATTGATGTTGATGACGCGGTCCATATCCGCGAGCGCGCTCTCGTAATCCCCCACCTGCGCGTTGATTAGCGCGCGGTTGTACAGGGTCAGCGCATTGCCGGGCTCGTCGCGCAGCACGCGGTTGAGGTCGCGCATCGCCGCATTGTAATCGTTTGTCTCATAATACATCAGCGCCCGGTTGAAGAAGGCGAAGGTGTTCGTCGAGTCGAGCTCGATCGCGCGGTCCATGTCTGCGAGCGCCTGCTTGTACTGCTTCTGGTCCGCATAGAGGCGGCCGCGGCGGATATAGCCCTCCGGTTCGAAGCGGTCGAGGCGGATCGCGCGGTTGTAATCCGCCAGGGCTTTCGTCGTGTCCGCCATATAAAGATAGGAGGCGCCGCGGTTCAGGTAGGCGGAAGGGTCGCGCGGCTCCTTGCGGATATAGCGGTCGAAGTCCGCGACCGCATTCTCGAACTGCTGGGCGAGGAAGTAGGTCACGCCCCGGCTGAAATAGAGCCCCACGAAGCCCGGACGCAGGTTGATCGCGGACTCCAGGTCCGCGAGCGCCGCGTCGTAGTCGCCGAAGCGGCTGCGGGTGATGGCGCGGTAGTGGTAGCCATCCGTGAAGACGGGGTTCACGCTGACCGAGTAGTCGAAATCCTGGAACGCGCCGCGGTAGTCGCCGAGGTTGTATTTCGCGATCCCGCGGAAAAAGAAGGTCCAGTAGTCGTTCGGGTCCAGGTTCGCGAGGACGTTGAACTGCGCGATGGCCTCGGCGTATTTCCCTTCGGAGAGCGCAGTCCGCCCCCGGAAGAAAAACACGTCCTTGTCATACTGCGCCCGCGCCCCCTGCACGAAAAACAGGAGAAACACGAGCGTCAAGGCCAACCTTCCCTTCATATTATTTCCTAAAATGCGCCGAAATCGCTAAATTTGGCAGATTGTACAAATATACACATAAATCGAGCCCAATCTTGCGCTTCGCATCAAAAATAGGACTTCTCCTCGCGCTGTTGCTCCCGGCCGCCCTTCCCCTCCGCGCCCAGAGCACCTTCGTCACCAGCAAGGACGCGGAAAGCACCATCAGCGCGGAAAGCCTGGAGCGCGACGTCGCCTTCCTCGCCGACTCGCTCTGCGGCGGCCGTGCGACCGCGACCCGCGGCCAGGTCGAAGCCTCGGCCTACATCGCCCGCCGCTTCCGCTCCCTCGGGCTCCTGCCCCTCACGGAAGGCTATTTCAGCTCCTTCGTCGCGGAAGGCAAGTACGGCCGCAACATCATCGGCCTCCTCCCCTCCTCCGACCACCCCGCGAGCGACAGGTACATCATCATCACCGCCCATTACGATAACCTCGGCACGCTCGGGGACCGCCTGTATCCCGGCGCGGACAGCAACGCCTCCGGCGTCGCGGCGATGCTCGGCATCGCCACGATGTTCCGCGCGATGCGCGACGCGGGGCGCACCTACAACCGCCATATCCTCTTCGTCGCCCTCGACGCCAAGCAGCTGAGCATGGCCGGCGCGAACGCCCTCTGGGCGCAGATCGCCGCCGGCAGCCTCCGCGACCCGCGGACCGGCCGCCCCATCACCCGCCGCGACGTCTCCCTCCTCGTCAACCTCGACATCCTCGGGAGCACGCTCTCCCCGATCCACGACGGCCGCGGCGACTACCTCCTCTCGCTGGGCAACCGCCACGCGGACCTGCTCACCCGCACGAACCGCAACTACAACCTCTACCTGGACCTCGGCTTCGACTATTACGGGAGCGCCGGCTTCACGGACATGTTCCTGCGGAAAGTCAGCGACCAGCGCATCTTCCTCGAGAACGGCCTCTACTCCGTCATGTTCACCTCCGGCATCACCCTCAGCACCAACCGCGAGGCCGACCGCGCAGACACCCTGGACTACGGGATCCTGCTGAAACGGACCTGGCTGATTTTCCACTGGACGGAGCGGGTCATTCAGATACTTTGAGTATATTTGTGAGATTCCGCCCGGGAGAAGGATGAAAGGTTTTTGGAAAATGCTGCGTGAATACATCGGACCGTACAGGAAATACCTGGGCGGCTCGGTGGTGTTCAACATCCTTTCGGTTGTCTTCAATCTCTTCTCGTTCAGCATGATCATGCCGATCCTCAACATGCTCTTCGGGTTGGACGACAAGACCTACGTGCTGATTCCCTGGAGCGAGGCAGCCTCCTCGCAGGACTACATCAACAACCTCTACTACTACGTCGCCCAGTTCACGGCGTCCCACGGCGCGTCGCGCACGCTGCTCGTGCTCTGCCTCTTCCTCGTCGTGATGACCGTCCTGAAGACCGCCTGCTACTTCGGCGCGGCCGCGGTGATGGTCCCGATCCGCACGGGTGTCGTCCGGGACCTCCGGATGAAGATCTACGACAAGATCCTCGCGCTGCCGCTGGGCTTCTTCTCGCAGGAGAAGAAGGGCGACATCATCGCGCGGATGAGCGGTGACGTGCAGGAAGTCGAGAACTCGATCACGGGATCGCTGGACATGCTGATCAAGAACCCGATCCTGATCGCCGGCTATTTCGCCGCGCTGATCTGGATTTCCTGGGAGATGACGCTGTTCGTGCTGGTCTTCGCGCCGCTGATGCTCTGGGTGATGGGCAAGATCGGGCGGAAGCTGAAGGCGCAGTCGCTGGAGGCGCAGGCGCTCTGGAGCGACACGATGAGCCAGGTCGAGGAGACGCTGGGGGGCCTGCGGGTCGTGAAGGCGTTCCTCGCGGAGAAGCTGATGTCCGGCCGCTTCGGCCGCATCACGGAAGCGATGCGCCGCAAGAACACCCGCGTCGCCGTCCGCCAGGCCTCGGCCCACCCCGTCAGCGAATGCCTCGGCACGATCCTGATCGCCGTGGTCCTCTGGTTCGGCGGCATGCTGATCCTGGGCGACAACGCGCCGATCGACGCCCCGACCTTCATCTTCTTCCTCGTCATCCTCTACAGCGTCATCCAGCCGATCAAGGACCTCTCGAAGGCCGCCTACAACATCCCGAAGGGAATGGCCTCGATGGAGCGCATCGACCGGATCCTCGACGCCGGGAACCCGCTCACGGAGCCGGCGCACCCGCTGCCGCTGGACCGCTTCGAGGACGCCATCCGCTTCCGCGGGGTCAGCTTCTGCTATGAGGCTGGCGGGAAGCAGGTGCTCCGGGACATCGACCTCGAAATCGGCAAAGGCAAGACGGTCGCGATCGTCGGCGCTTCCGGCGCCGGAAAGACGACCCTGGTGGACCTGATTCCCCGCTTCTACGACGTCAGCGCCGGCGCCGTCACCATCGACGGCAAGGACATCCGCGAAGTCGCCGTCAGCGACCTGCGGAGCCTGATGGGCAACGTCAACCAGGACCCGATCCTCTTCAACGACACGATACTTAACAACATCGCCTTCGGATCCGCGGGCGCGACGCGCGCGCAGGTCGAGGAGGCCGCAAAGATTGCGAACGCCCACGAATTCATCCTCGAGAAGGAAGAGGGCTATGACACGAACGTCGGCGACCGCGGCGTCAAGCTCAGCGGCGGCCAGCGCCAGCGCATCTCGATCGCCCGCGCCATCCTGAAGAATCCGCCGATCCTGATCCTGGATGAAGCGACGGCGGCGCTCGACACCGAGTCCGAGCGCCTCGTACAGGAGGCGCTGGACCGGCTGATGTCCAGCCGCACGACGATCGCGATCGCCCACCGGCTCTCGACCATCCGCAACGCGGACGAGATCGTCGTGCTCGACGAAGGACGCATCGTGGAGCGCGGCCGCCACGAGGAGCTGCTCGCCCTCGGCGGCCACTACCGCAAACTTTACGACATGCAGGCATTCTAGACCATGGGAAAGAAAACGAGATTTACCGCCAGGCTGATCCTGGTCCTCTATATCGCCGCGCTGGCCTGGCTCTGTTTCGGGAACTTCTCGGACATCCAGGACGTGCCGAAAACCCTCTTCGGAATCGAAATGGACAAGATCGTCCATTTCCTGATGTTCTTTCCCTTCCCTTTCCTGGTCTTCTTCTCGTTCGGAAAACGGGGGAACAAGGCCTGGAAAGCCATCCTGAAGACGCTCCTCGTCTTCGCCGTCGGCTGCGTGCTGGCCGGCGTGACGGAAATCGTGCAGGGCAAGCTGGGCTACCGCTCCGCCGACATCCTGGACTTCCGCGCGGACGGGCTGTCGCTCGCCGTCGCTTCCCTTGTAACCTTTATCCTGCGGCTGCTGTGAGAAGATGGATCCATCGGCTGCTGCCCGCAGGGCTGGCGCTGCTGCTCGCGGCGCCGCTGCCGGCGCAGAACGTCCGGAGCGATTTCCGCGCCGCGACGGACTCGGTCAAGGTGCTGCTGCAGGAGCGGATGCACGCCAACGTCGCGCTGGAGGTGAACCAGATCCTGAAGCGCGATAAGGTACTGGACTTTTACTTCAACCGGGAGCTGGGCTCTTTCTCCTGGAGCACGGAGGACGTCGCCTGGCTGCAGCGCACGCTGCGCAGCCTGTTCCCGGACGGCTACAAGGACTATTCGCTGGGGCGCATCTACGCCTACCGGACGCCGCTGGAGGGGCTCGCGACGCCGCGCCTCGGCAACGACGGGAAGCCGGTGGCGTACGAGCTGAGCAGTCCGGAAGCGGCCGCGCAGGAAAGCTTCGTCCGCCAGGTCGGCGGGCAGCGCTTCCGGCGCGGGATGAGCGGGCGGACGCTTGCGGTCTGGCAGAGCCACGGGCGCTATTACAATGAGCAGGAAGGACGATGGATGTGGCAGCGGGCGCCGCTCCACCGCACGGTGGAGGACCTGTACACGCAGAGCTACGTGCTGCCGTTCCTGATTCCGATGCTGGAGAACGCGGGGGCCTATGTCATGACGCCGCGCGAGCGGGACACGCAGGTGATGGAAGTCATCTGCGACAACGACCCGGCGTTCCCGGGCGCGCGGGACGGGCTGCTGCGGCGCGCCGGCCGCTACCGCGAAACGGGCTCCTGGAGCGCTGCGGGCGAAGGTTTCGCCGATGCGAAACGGGAGTATGCGGTCGACGACAACCCCTTCGCGATGGGAACGGCGCGGCAGGCGGCGGCCGTCGGGTCGAACGTGCCGACGGCGACGGCCCGCTGGACGCCGGACATCCCGGAGCGGGGCCGCTACGCCGTTTACGTCTCGTATAAGACGGTTCCGGGCAGTACCGGCGCCGCCCACTACACCGTCCGCCACCTCGGCGGGACGACGGAGTTCTCCGTCGACCAGCGGGTCGGCGGCGGGACCTGGATCTACCTCGGCACCTTCGAGTTCGACGCCGGCGCCGACGGCTGGGTCGAACTGGACAACGCCGTTCCGGCGGGCGCGCAGCCCGGAAGCGGCGACACCGTGACCGCCGACGGCTGCAAGTTCGGCGGCGGCATGGGCCGGATCGCCCGCGGCGGGCAGTTGTCCGGACTGCCGGCCTACACCGAAGCGTCGCTCTACTGGACCCGCTGGGCCGGCATCGACGCCTCCTACACGGAGAAATGGGACGGCGACTATACGAAAGACCTCGCCGGCCACGGAACCTGGGCGACGATGATGAAAAAGGAGCGGGGCGTTCCCTTCGACCTGACCCTGGCCGTCCACAGCGACGCCGGCGCGACCCAGAACGACTCGATCGTCGGGACGCTGGCCATCTACACCCTCCTGAACGAGAATTCCTCCCGGCTGCCGGACGGGCGGAGCCGCGCGCTCGCCCGCTCGATGAGCGACCTCGTCCAGACCCAGCTCGTGCAGGACATCCGCGCCGGATTCGAGCCGGAGTGGAGCCGGCGCGAACTCTGGGACCGTTCCTACAGCGAAAGCCGGACGACCCCCGCTCCGGGAATGATCATCGAGATGCTCTCCCACCAGAACTTCGCAGACATGAAATACGGCCTCGACCCGAGTTTCCGCTTTGCCGTCAGCCGGGCGATCTACAAGGGCCTGCTGAAGTTCATGAGCAACATGTACGAAGTGCCGTACGAAGTCCAGCCGCTGCCGGTCCGGACCTTCTCCGTGCGCTTCGCGACGGGCGCGGACGGCCGCCCGGACCGCTCCAGGGCAGTCCTGCAGTGGCGCCAGACGCCCGACCCGCTGGAGCCGACGGCCACAGCGAAAGGCTTCATCCTCCAGACGCGCATCGACGACCGCGCCTTCGACGGAGGCCGCATCCTCACGGATTACTCCGCGCACGACGGCCTGTACTCCTTCGAGGTCCCCGTCACGCCCGGCCATATCTACAGCTTCCGCATCCTCGCCTGGAACGACGGCGGGCGGAGTTTCCCCTCGGAGACGCTCGCAATCGGCTCCCCCGCGGGAGACGCGCGCGACCTGCTGATTGTCAATAACTTCTACCGGATTTCCGCACCGACCTGGTTCGATACGCCCGTCGTCGCCGGCTTCGACGCCGCGACCGACAGCGGCGTCCCGTACCTGGAGGACATCTCCTATATCGGCGAGAACTACCAGCTGCGGCGGGACCTGCCGTGGGTCGATGACGACAACGCCGGCTTCGGCGCGTCCTACACCGACCGCGCCGGCGAGAAGGTCGCCGGCAACACGTTCGACTACGTGTATGTCCACGGAAAGGCCGCGCTGGCCGCCGGGTGGGCCTTCTGCTCCGCCGGCAGCGAAGCCTGGGCGGAGAACCCGGACCTCGGTGCCGGCTGCGCCGCCGCGGACCTGATCTGCGGCAAGCAGGTCACGACCCGGATCGGCCGCGGCGCCGTCCCGAACCGCTTCCAGGTCTTCCCCGCCCCGCTCCGCAGCGCGATTTCCGCCTTCACGGCGGGCGGCGGCAGCCTCCTGATCTCCGGCTCCTACATCGGCACGGACGTCTGGGACCGCATCTATCCGATCGAGATTGACAAGGAAGACCGCGACGCCCGGATCCGCTTCGTCGAGAACACGCTGGGCTATACCTGGCGCAGCAACTACGCCGGTCGCTCCGGCCTCGTCTACCCGGTCGGCACGACCTATGCCGGCGCCCCGGAGCTCCGCTTCTCGAACACGCTGAATCCGGAAATCTACAGCGCCGAGAACGTCAACGGCCTCGTCCCCGCGGCCTCGACGGCCCGGACGACCCTCCGCTACCGCGGGAGCGACGTCTCCGCCGCCGTCCTCTACGACGCCGGCAGCTACAAGGTCGCGTCCTTCGGATTCCCGCTGGAGACGCTTCGCTCCCCCGACGCCCTCGCTGCGCTGATGGCGTCGACCCTGTCCCTGTTCTGATAAAGGATTACCGGCAGCGCCCGGACGCCTGTCCCGGGCTGCGCAGCGCGTCCAGGTCGAAGACCAGGCCGAACTGCTGCTGCCATCCGAGGAATCCCGCCTGCGTAAAATGGGCGCGGGCGGCCAGTTTCAACGACACGTACCGCGCGATGACCGGCTCCCAGGAGACCTCCACGCGGTCATAGAACCCTGTATAGCAGGGCTGCCCGAAATACAGCATGCTGCCGTAGGGGTTGCCGCCCGTGTCCCGCCCCGCATACAGCGGAAGCAGGTTGTCCCCGAAATAAGCCGTGTTCTGCAGGGCGACGTTCCAGCGCCGCACCGTCGCGACCAGTTCCCCGCCCATCGGGAACAGCACGTCGTGGGTCCGGGCGCGGTCCCGCTGGTAGGAAAGCAGCGCACCCGCCTGGAGGGAAAGCTCCTGCCAGCGCGTCCCGCCCACCAGGTCCACTTTCGCCCACGGCTCCAGCAGGTGGTTGTCGACCACCCCCGGCGCCGCGACCGAACCGGCATAATGGTACAGGCTCCCCGTCCATCCGAGCGACAGCCAGCGCGCTGCCTGCCACTCCCCGGCGGTGAAGACCTGGAAGCGCTCCTTGCGCTCAAAACCCTTCTGTCCCATCCAGTCGCAGCCCAGCTCCGCATAGAAACGGGACGCCCGCCACTTCAGCAGCAGCCCTTCGAGGTTGCGGTCCCGGAAGCGGAATTCATCCGAGTAGAAGGCTTCCGAATAGGAGCCCTCCGCATAGCGCCGCGGAAACACGCCCGCGAGCCCCTCGAACATCCCCCGGCGCGTGCGCACGTGGCCGTCGTAATAGACGATCACCTCCCGCGCAAGGTTCTCCCAGTCCGCCGCACCCATGTCGTGGGCATATTCGACACCCAGCCGGAGCCGGTGGGTCACCCGCGGCGTCTGCGTGACGCGGAAGCCCACCGCCGGCGTAAGCACGACGGCGTTCAGCGTCATCGACGCCAGCGGCCTGTCCCCCGACGCGGCAAACTCCCGGTTGTCGAACCAGTACAGGAAATCGGCGTCATACTCCCACTCGAAGCGGTTCCGCAGCCCCAGCGCTTCCGCCACGGCGCCGTCCCGCTCCTGCTGCCCGCGCTGCCGCTGCTGCTCCTGCTGCCGCAGCCACGGCAGCAGCTGTTCCAGCCCCTGCCCCGCCGCCGGCAGCGCCAGCACGGCCAGCGCCGCTATGATCCAGATCCTTTTCATCTTCCTGCGGTCAATCGATTTTCACGACCGCGTCGAGCGGCTTGCGGTCCGGCCGCTGGGGCTCGGAGGCGCGGTAGCCCAGCGCGATGACGGCCATCACGGTCTGTGAGGCCGGAATGTCGAAGAGCGCGCGGATGCCGTCGGCGTCGCGCAGGCCCATGATCAGCGTGTCGAATCCCATGGCCCGCGCCTTCAGGACGAGGTAGGAATCGCTCAGGCCGTTGTCGTGCGCCCCCCAGAGGTCGCCGGTCGCGTCCGTCGGCTCCCCGTTGAAGAAGCCGGAGAGGCCGCGCTCGAAGGCGGAGACGATCAGGACCGGAGCCTCCGCGACGCGCTGCCGGTTCGCCCCGATCAGGCCCAGCAGGGCCGCGCGCTTCTCCGCGCTGAGGGCGACATAGTAGCGCGTCGGCTGCGTGTTGGCCCAGGACGGCGCGTCCTGGACGGCGGTGAGGAGTTCGCGCACCTCCGCCTCGGAGATGGACTTCGATGCGTCATAGCTGCGGACGCTGCGCCGGGTCGCAAGGACCTCGTCGAAGGTCGGGGACGCCTGGGACGGCGTTCCCGGGCGGCTGCAGCCGGCCAGCAGGGCCGCGCTCAGCAGCGCGAATGCGGGGAAAGCTTTCATATGTTGCGTTTTATCCAGTGAATAATGATTTCCAATGCTTCGGGAGCGAAGGTCTCTTCGATTTCCCGGTATTCCGTGACCGCGCCGGTCGTGCAGTGCTGGAACAGGTGGTTCAGCCCCTCCAGCGCTTCGATCCGGTTCGCGGCGCTTGCCGGCAGGCCGCTGCGCAGCGCCTCCAGGTTGCGCTCCGCGTCGACCTGGATGTCCCGGGTCCCGTTCAGCGCGAGGACCGGACAGCGGATGCCGCCCAGCAACGGCCGCGGGTCGAGCGACAGGGACCGGTTCATCCAGGGGGACTGGAACTGGACCAGCACCGCCTGGTAGTTCTGTTTCAGCGCGTCCGGCAGGTCCAGTTCCTCGGGAAGCGGCGCCCTGCCGCCGTGGATGCACGCATCGCCCGCCTTTTCCACGGCGCTGCAATACGCATCCACCACCTCCCCGGAGAAGCCGGCGGCCAGGATTGCCGTCCGGCTCTGCGCGACGACCGTCTCCAGCCCGGAGACGGCCATCCCGGCCAGGCTCACGACCCAGTCGGCCTGCCCCTCGGCGGCCAGCAGCAGGGCGATGGTACCGCCTTCGCTGTGGCCGATGACGCCGACCCGGTCGAAGCGCTCCCGGAGCAGCCGGATCCCGGCAAGGGCGTCCTCCTTGAAGTCCATCGTGGTCGCACGCGCGACCTCGCCGGTCGAGCCGCCCACGCCGCGGTCATCGTAGCGGAGCGTGGCGATTCCCGCACGGCCGAGCGCATCGGCGATGACCGCGAAGGGCTTGTGCTCGAAGAGGGTCTCATCCCGGTCCTCCTGGCCGCTGCCGGTCACCAGGACCAGCACCGGCGTCGTGCGGGAGCATCCCTCCGGCAGCACGAGCGTCCCGGCCAGGGTCGCCTCCCCGTTGGAGAAAGTGACCTCCTCCGTGGCATACGGGAACGGCCCGCGGGGCGTCTGCGGCCGGTTCAGCGCCTCGGGCGCCAGCGTCAGCGCCAGCTCCAGCCCCGACTGCCGGAATGTCCCGACAATCTGCTTCCCCAGCCACATGCCGTCATAGCTGGCCCCGATCATCGGGACCTGGATGGTAAGCTTGCCGAATGCGGTCCTTTCGACCTGGACGGGAATGCCCTGGGCGGCCTGGTCCGGGACGTCCATCGTGGGTTTGTCTTCGTCCAGATGGAACACGATCGTCAGTTTCGCGCCCTGGACGTCGATTTTTCCCGACCAGGTACCGGTCTGGGCCGGGGAGACACCTGCGGCCGAGAGCAGCATGGCGAGGAGAATGAGAAACCGCTTCATGTCCCAAAGTTACAAAAGAATACAGAATACAAAAAAAGGCTCCGGACCGCTGTCAGTCCGGAGCCGTATGTGCACCCCTAGGGATTCGAACCCTAGACCCACTGATTAAGAGTCAGTTGCTCTACCAGCTGAGCTAGGGGTGCAGAATTTCAATTCACGTGACCCGTTCGGGGCTCGAACCCGAGACCCCCACATTAAAAGTGTGATGCTCTACCAACTGAGCTAACGAGTCTTCCACCGTTTTGGGATTGCAAAGGTATCGTTTTCGCTTCAATTCTCCAAATTTATTTTAACAAATTTTACAATGCCTCCGGCCCCGCCCGCCAGACACTGCGCTTCAAGAATCCATCCGGGCGCCGGGTGCCGGGTGCCGGGTGCGGGGTGCGGGAGGCGGTCCAGAAACCCGCAGGGCTCCCTCAAAATCCGCCCTTTTTGCGGGAGGCGGTCCAGAAACCCGCCGACCTCCCGCACTTCCCGCGCCTCCTTCCTTCTTCCGCCCCCATCCTATCCGCCGCCTCGCCCCCATCCTATCCGCCGTCTCGCCCCCTCACCGCCGCCGCCCTCGCCGCCGTCTCGCCCCCTCACCGCGACGCCGCCCTCGCCGCGACACCCCTCGCCGCCGCCTCGCCCCCACTACCGCCTCGCCCCCTCACCTCTCCCGCCGGTCCCTGCCCTTCCCGTCCCTCCTTTTCCTCGCCAGACACATTTCGGGCGGAATTGTGTCTTTTGCGGGCCGGGCGGGGGTTGCGAGACACATGTCGGGCGGAATTGTGTCTTTTGCGGGCCAGGCGGGGGTTGCGAGACACATTTCGGGCGGAATTGTGTCTTCTCCGGGCCAGGCGGGGGTTGCGAGACACGATTCGGGCGGAATTGTGTCTTTTCCGGGCCAGGCGGGTGGTTGCGAGACACATTTCGGGCGGAATTGTGTCTTTTGCGAGCCGGGCGGGGGTTGCGAGACACAATTCGGGCGGAATTGTGTCTTTTCCGGGCCGGGCGGGGGTTGCCAGACACATTTCGGGCGGAATTGTGTCTTCTCCGGGCCAGGCGGGGGTGGGGATACGGAGGAATCGCGGCGAGAGGCGGGGACGGGAGGCAGCCGCGACGGCGAGAGGCGGGGTGGCAGCAGAGGCGGGGGCCGGAGGGGGAGGCGTCAGGAGGGGTGGGTGGACGCGGCGGGGGTGACGGCGACGAGCTTGTAGCCGAGGCGGCGGAGCTCGATGGCGGCGCCAAAGCGGAACATCGCCTCGGCGGTGGCGAGGAACTGCCGGTAGGCGCCGGCGGTCCCGGGCTCCGCGTTCTCGCGCATCAGGAAGTGGTACGCTTCCCCGGCGCAGGTCTGCATCGCCGCGACGCCCGGCAGCGGAGCATCGGGGGCGGCGACGGCGGGGGCGGCAGGGGCGGCGGGGGCTGGGCCGGGGGCGCTGACGGAGGGAGCGCTGGCAGCGGGAGCAGCAGGAGGCTGGAGGAGGGTGCCGGTGATGAAGTCGTCCATGTCGTCGAAGCCGCGGGGGCCGAGGAAGTCGGCGAAGGTGCAGTTCCGGAAGCGCGGGAGGTCGGTGTCCCAAAGGTGGGCGACGGCCATGCCGAGGAAGCCGGCGCACGCGAGGGTGTATTCGGGGTAGCCGTTGAATTCGCGCACGGCGTCCCCCAGGTAGTCCGGCGCAAGGCGCTCCCAGGCGGCGTCGATGTCCGGCGTGGCCAGCAGGACGCCGTCGAGGTATCCTGCGCCGCTGCAGACGGACAGCAGATGGGTAAGCAGGCGGTCCTTGAAGGTATCGGCGGCCGGGTTCACTGGAGGGAGGAGTAATCTTTGCCGGTGATCTGGGCGAGGGCGGCGAAGCTGCCGAGGTCGCTCCAGGCCCAGCGGCCGGGGATCATGTGGACTTTGGCGGACTTTTCCATGACCGCGTAGTCGATCGAAATCTTCTCGCAGGTCGGAAAGAGCTCCGAGAGGGCGGCGGCCTCCTCCGGCGTGCCGAAGGACGGCGCGAGCCGGTCCATCACGGCGCAGATGGACGGGGCATAGGTCCGCAGCTCCGCGAGGATCGTCGCGACGTTCCAGACGAAGATGCCGGCGTTCCAGAAGTAGCCGCCGGCGGCGAGGTAGCGCTCCGCGGTCGCCAGGTCGGGTTTTTCCTTGAAGGCCTCGACCTTCACGACGGAGGAGATTCCTTCGCTGCGCTCGGAATGACAAAGGGAGGCGGCGGGGGCGTGGATGTAGCCGTAGCCGGTCTCGGGGCGGGTCGGGGCGATGCCGACGCAGACGAGGGCGTCGCGGGAGGCCGTGAAGGCCAGCGCTTCCCGCAGGGTCGTGGCGAACGCGTCGGCGTCGGGGACATAAGGGTCCGCCGGCGTCACGACGATGTTGGCGGAAGGAGATTCCTCCGCGCGCTTCGCTTGGTCGGAATGACAGAGGGAGGGCGCATTGGCGGAATGACAGGAGGGTGCGCTGGCGGAGGGGCAGGAGGCGGCGATTTTGGCGCTGGCATAGGCGATGCAGGGGGCGGTGTTGCGGGCGGCGGGCTCGAGGAGGATGTGGTCCTCCGGAACGGAGGGCAGCTGCTCGCGGACGAAATGGCCATACTGGGCGGAGGTCACGACCCAGAACTCCGCCTCCGGGTCGACGCGCAGGAAGCGCTCCCAGGTCAGCCGGATCATCGACTTGCCGCATTCCAGCAGGTCGCAGAACTGTTTCGGATGCTCCGGGGTGCTCAGGGGATAGAGCCGGCTTCCTACGCCCCCGGCCATGATGACTACGTGTGTTTTCATATCGGGACTGCGGCAAAATTACACATTATTTCTTATATTTGAGGAAATAACACGAAACTGAACAGCACTATGTTGGACGAGAACCTTGGACTCTATGTAGCCCACGGCCCGAAGGGGCCGATTTCAATCTGCGGTAAAATGGCGAACCGCCACGGACTGATCGCCGGAGCGACGGGCACGGGCAAGACCGTGACCCTCCAGGTGCTGGCGGAAACCTTCTGCCAGGCCGGTGTCCCCTGCTTCATGGCGGACATGAAGGGCGACCTTTCCGGCATCAGCCAGGCCGGCGCGATGAGCGGCTTCATCGAAAAGCGCTGCGCCGAATTCGGAATCGAGAATCCCCCCTTCAAGGGCTGCCCGGTGCGCTTCTACGATGTCTTCGGCGAACAGGGCCATCCCATGCGCACGACGATCTCCAACATGGGCCCCCAGCTCCTCGCCCGCCTGATGAGCCTCAACGAAGTCCAGACCGGCGTCCTCAACATCGTCTTCCGCGTCGCGGACGACATGGGCCTCCTGCTGATCGACATGAAGGACCTCCGCGCGATGCTGAACTACGTCTCCGAGCACGCCGCCGAGTATACCGCGACCTACGGCAACGTCTCCGCCGCCTCGATCGGCGCGATCCAGCGCGCCCTCCTGCAGCTCGACTCCCAGGGCGCCGAGAAGTTCTTCGCCGAGCCCGCCTTCGACATCGAAGACCTCCTCCAGACCCAGGACGGCAAGGGCATCATGAGTGTCCTCGCGGCCGACAAGCTGATGCAGAACCCGAAACTCTATTCGACCTTCCTGCTCTGGCTCCTGTCCGACATCTATTCCCGCCTCCCGGAAGTCGGCGACCTCGACCTCCCGCGCCTCGTCTTCTTCTTCGACGAAGCCCACACCCTCTTCGACGATACCCCGAAAGCCCTCGTCGACAAGATCGAGCAGGTCGTCCGCCTGATCCGCTCCAAGGGCGTCGGCGTCTATTTCGTGACCCAGAACCCGACCGACATCCCGGACGTCATCCTCGGCCAGCTCGGCAACCGCGTCCAGCACGCCCTGCGCGCCTATACCCCGCGCGACCAGCGCGCCGTCCGCGCCGCCGCCGAGACCTTCCGCACCAACCCGGAATTCAAGACCGAAGACGCGATCATGGAGCTCAGCACCGGCGAGGCCCTCGTCTCCTTCCTCGACCCGAAGGGCGCCCCCTGCGTCGTCGAGCGCGCGCGCATCCTCTTCCCCCTGAGCCAGATCGGCGCCATCACCGAAGGCCAGCGCCTCGACGCTGTCAAGGGCTCGAGCATCTACGGCAAGTATGACGAAGTCATCGACCGCCAGAGCGCCTTCGAGGACCTGATGGCGATGAACGAAGCGCAGCAGCAGGAAGTCCAGGAGCGCCAGGCCGAAGCCGTCCAGGAGCGCAAGGAAAAGGCCGACAGGAAGGGCAAGGGCAAAGGCATCGGCAAGACCATCCTCGGCGCCGTCCTCGGCAGCGCCGTAACCGCCGTCAGCAACTCCATCGGCACGGAAATCTCCCGCGCCGCGACCGGCAAGAAGATCAGCGGCAAGAGCATCGCCGAGCGCACCATCCGCAACACGACCTCCGCCGTGACCCGCAACGTCACGAAGAAACTGACCCGCAGCATCCTCGGCAACCTCGTTAAATAACGATAGAATGAACTTCACCCGCATCCCCCGCGGCCCGCTGGCGCTCCTCTGCGCCCTGCTGGCCCTTTCCGCGCTGCCCGGCTGCAGCCGCGGTCCCCGATGGACCAACCTCCTCGACGAAGACCTCTCGGCGTGGCGCATCTGGCAGAGCTACGCGACCCCGGAAGAAGGTTTCCAGGGCCGCCTGCCCCTCGGAGAAGACGGCAATCCCCTCCCCGCCATCGGCTACGACAAGAACGAAGGCGACGCCTTCAGCACCCTGAAGGAAGGCAAGGACGTCGTCCTCCGCATCTGCTCCCCGATCTACGGCGCCCTGATGACCCGGGAGTCGTTCGAGAACTATGAGTTCCGGATGAAGGTCCGCTACGGGAAGCAGGCCTGGGGCGTCCGCGCCGGCAAGGCGATCGACTCCGGCCTGATCTACAACTCCTTCGGCGAGCCCGGCACGAACCACCTCTTCTCCTGGAAGAGGGGCTTCGAGTGCCAGCTGATGGCGAGCGGCACGGCCGAGGGCAACACCGGTGACTTCTGGGGCACCAGCGGAACCCGTGCCGACGTCCGTGCGACCCGCAACGAGGAGCTCCGCGCCTGGTTCTTCGACCCGGCCGGTGAACTCCGTGCCGGAAGCGGCTTCCGCGCCGCCGACAACAACAGCCCGGACGGCGAATGGACCGAGGTGGCCGTCTACTGCATCGGCGACAAGAGCCTCCACGTCGTGAACGGCCAGGTCGTGATGGCGGTGGAGAACATGCGTTTCCGCGACCAGGACGGCTCCGAGACCCCGATCACGCGTGGCCAGATCCAGCTCCAGTGTGAGGCCGGGGAGCTCTACGTCAAGGACATCCGCATCCGTCCCCTCGCCGCCTTCCCCGACGAATTCCTGAATTATTTCCCCGAATAAGGCAACCGTCTGCTTTTCTGTCATTTCGAGCGGAGCGAAGCGGAGTCGAGAAATCTATTCGGGAAGAACGTCCTGCCAGGGAGTTTCGTCGCTGGAGAGGGAGGCGAAGACGCCGTAGCCGCCCGTGACGTTCGAGTAGGTGAAGCCCGGGGGGATGAGGCCGAACATCGCAAGCTCGGAATAATCCTCGTTCTTCCGCGCCATCAGATAGCTGTAGGCTTCGCCGGACAGCCGGTACAACTTAACCTTCCAGGCATAATCGCCTTTCGACCAGTAGGAGTTGCCGTCTCCCCAGTCATAGGTGCGCTCAAACGGCGCATACCAGGTGTAATACTGCTCGATCGTCCGGTCCTTGATTTCCCGGCCGTCCAGGACCAGCAGCTGCGCCGCATCGTCGCGGTAATCCCAGGTCGGACGGAAACTGAAAACCGTCCGGGACGCTTCTTCGAGCAGGCCGGTCAGGCTCTCCGGCTCCGTCAGCGACGTCGGATACAGGCTGGTGACGTGGGTGATGGCGCTGCCGTCCTCCGTCCCTTCTTCCCCGACGGCCGACCACGCCAGCTCCTCCTTCAGGAAATAAGCCAGGGCATAACAGGCGTCCGGATCGGGATCCTCCGCCAGCGTGAGGGTGATCTTCTGCAGTTCCCGGTCCTTCACGGTGATATGTTCCGACCGCAGCGAGGCGATCTTCGGGGCCGCCGGGACCACCGTCCGCGCGCTGGCGGCGCCGATGCCGGCGGCCTTGACGTACAGGTCCAGGGTCGTGCCGGGTGCGTTGTGGCCGAGGAAATACCAGCGCCAGTCGTCCTTGCGCTCCAGCGCGACCTCCGCTCCGTCCGCCCGGACCGAGAATTCCTCGACCCGGTAGTCCGTACCGGCGGTTTTGGCGGCCTCCAGCGGGACCGTGCGGGACACGCGGACAAAAGTCGTATCCGCATCGGTGACATAGGCCTGGACGTACATCCGGTCCTCGTTCACATCCAGCTTCGGGTCGAACGTATACTCGCAGGCGCTCAGAAGCAGCGCCGCCGCGCCTATGACTGCCATCCTTCTCATCGCATCAGAATTTGAGGCTGTAACTCAGGGACGGCACGATCGGGATGACCCCGTAGGCCGTCGCCACATATTCCTGTTTCTTCTCGTTCCACTCCACGCTGGCCGCCACCGGATTCATCCGGCAGTAGGCGTTGTAGAAGCTGAGATTCCATGTCACTTCGTTCCCGCGGCGGGTCGTCCGGTGGAAATTGAGTCCGAGGTCCAGCCGGTGGTAGTCCGGCAGCTTCACGTTGTTCGGCTGGGAATAGAGCTTCCCCCACAGGTATAGCGCTTCCTTCTCCTGGAAGGAGTTCCACTCGGAATGGTACTCCAGGGAAGTCGGGAAGGTGATCCGGTTGCCGGTATGCCAGGTCCAGCCGCCGTAGAGCTCGAACTTTTTCCCGGGACGCCAGCTGGCGGTCAGGGTCAGCTTGTGGCGGTTGTCATTCCGGTCGGCGTACCATTCCGGGAAAATCTTCCCGAAGTAACGCTGGCTCCAGGACAGCGTGTAGTAGGCCGCCGCCTGCAGCTTTTCCGTCCGGTATTCCAGCGAGAATTCGCCGCCGTAGCTGCGTCCGCGGCCTTCCGTATAGTCCCGCTCCCAGCTCGTCAGCGGCGGCAGCAGGGTCACGGGGCCGTAGTACTCATATAGGTGGCTCATCCGCTTGTACCAGCCTTCCACGGTGATTTCCAGGCCCGCCGGCAGCTGGGCGTAGACGCCCATCGTGTACTGGTCGGAGTGCATCGGCTTGATGAGGGCCGTGGAGGGCATCCAGGCGTTGATCGGGAGGTCGATGTACAGCGAAGAGATCTGGTGGGCGAACTGGTTCATCGCGGCATAGGAGGCCCGCAGCGAGACCCGCTCCGAAGCCTGGAACTTCGCCGCGACGCGCGGTTCCAGCAGGTTGCGGGTCTTCCCGACCGAAAAGAAAACCGCATCCCGCAGGCCCAGGTTGAGCCGCCAGCGGTCGGTGAACCGGATTTCGTCCTCGAAGAAGACCGCCGCCTCACCGCCGTGGTAGGGAACGGTGGAGTCGTCCTTGTTCTCGTATTTCTGTCCTTCCTGCGCTATTTTGAGCCTTTCGCTGGTTCCGGGCGAGTAGTCGTGGTACTGCCCCGTCGCACCGAAACGGACGGTATGCGTCCCGTCCGGATTCCAGACGAAGGACGCGTTGAGACCGCCGTCGCGGATGACCGTGTTGATCCGCTCGTCCAGGCTCATATAGAAATCGTCGTCGCGTTCGTCCTCTTCCATCTGGGCGCGGACCTGCGATTTGTAGCGGGAATAGTACGGCGTGATTTTCATCGTGAGGGCATCGCTGAAATCAACGGTCCAGTCGAGTGAGCCGAGGGTGTTGCCCCAGATCATTCCGATGCCGAGGGTCTCCGAGCCGTCCTTGTCGACGGTGCTGTTCCCCGCCCCGAAGTTGTCGCGCCCGCGGTAGAAATTCAGCACCACTTTGCTCCGGGGGGAGAACCTGTGGGCCAGCTTGGCGTTCAGGTCGCCGAAGAGGTAATGGCCGCTGACGTGCTCGTCGTCGCCGTTTTTCCGGTAGGTATGGTTCGCGTAGGCGATGAGGGGGACGGTGAGCGTTTCCATCCAGGTGCGCCGCAGGGACACGTTGAAGGAGGTCTTCCCCCGGACGATGGGTCCTTCGAGCTGCAGGCGGCCGTCGATGTTGCCGAGGCCGAAATGGCCGTGGACGGCCTCGCAGTCCCCTTCGCGCGTCGTGACGTCCACGACGGAAGACATCCGCCCGCCGTAGCGCGCCGGAAAGCCGCCCTTGTAGAAATCCACGTTGTCGACGATGTCGGAGTTGAACGAGGAGAAGAGGCCGATCAGGTGGGAGACCTGGTACATCGGCACGCCGTCCAGCAGGAAGAGGTTGTCGCTGCCGTCGCCGCCGCGCACATACAGCCCGGACATCAGTTCCGTCCCGCTCGCGACGCCCGGCAGCTGCTGGAGCATCTTGATCACGTCCGGCGAGCCCAGGAAGGCGAAGCCGCGGCCGATGGCGCTGCCGTCGATGCGCGTGAGGCTGGTCTGCGTGGCGACGTCCTCGCGCTTCTGCGCATCGGTGGAGACGCGCGACGCCTGGAGCGTGTCGCGCATCTCCCCTACGTTCTGGGCGAGCGCCGCCGCACAGAGCAGCAGCCCCGCCAGGATCAGCAACTTTCTCATAAAGGGGCTATACTTTCCGGACCGGGTCGCAGGTCAGGCCGATTCCGAGCTTGCCGAAGATCTTCCGGTCCACCTCGCTGAGCATCACGGTCGAATGGACCTGGCAGCCCTTCAGCTCGGGGAGCTGGTTCAGGGCGCGCCGGCAGTTTTCGTCCTGCGGGCTGAGCATCGAGAGGGCGACGAGGACCTCGTCCGTGTGGAGCCGCGGGTTGCGGCCGTGGAGGTACGAGAGCTTGGTCTTCTGGATCGGCTCGATCATATTCTGCGGAATCAGCTTCACCTCGTGGGGGATGCCGGCCAGGTGTTTCGTCACGTTCAGCAGCAGCGCGGCGCTCGACCCGAGGAGCGGGCTTGCGTTAGCGCAGATGATGGTTCCGTCGTGGAGTTCGATCGCGGCGGCCGCGGCGCCGGAGCTCTCGAGGCGCTCCTTCGCGGCCACGGTCGTGCGGCGGTAGTCGGTCGATATCTTCGCCTGCTTCATCAGCAGGGCAATCTTGTTGACTTCGTTGTCGTTGCAGTCCCCTTCCGCAAGCCGGTTCAGGGCCGTATAATAGCGGCGGATGATCTCTTCACGCGCGGCGTCGCAGCAGACATCCTCGTCACACATGCAGAAGCCGACCATATTGACGCCCATATCCGTCGGGGACTTGTACGGATTCTCCCCGTAGATTCCCTCGAACAGGGCGTTCAGGACCGGGAAGATCTCGATGTCGCGGTTGTAGTTGACGGCGGTCTTGCCGTAGGCCTCGAGGTGGAACGGGTCGATCATGTTGACATCGTTCAGGTCCGCCGTCGCGGCCTCGTAAGCGATGTTCACGGGGTGTTTCAACGGCAGGTTCCAGATCGGGAAGGTCTCGAACTTGGCATAGCCGGCCTTGATGCCGCGCTTGTTCTCCTGGTAGAGCTGGCTCAGGCAGACGGCCATCTTGCCGCTGCCCGGACCCGGCGCCGTCACGACGACCAGCGGACGCGTCGTCTCGACATAG
>JAFRVZ010000058.1 GCA_017438265.1 Bacteroidales bacterium | reverse complement strand
TTCTGCCATATAAACGTACCCTTTTCCGCAATGCGTCACTTCGGGCTCTCAAAAAAGAAGATTATTTCTATTCCACTCCACTTCGCCTAACAAACTATCATTTTAGAACTGAAGAAAACGAAGTTTGTTTGTCCAAATAAGTATTGAAATTGTTAAACGATTGATAATCCCGCCAGCCCCGTTTGACTTGCTGCCATCTTGTCAGAATTGTCGGTGCCGGAGCGGGATTTGATACGGTTTGGACGTGACAATAAAAGGAGATATCAATATGAAGACAAGTTCTAAAATCTGGCTGGCCGTGGCGGGAGCCCTCCTGGTAGCCCTGGGCGTTATCTGTATCTGCAGACCTGCAGCAACCCTTTTCGCGACGGCATGGCTGATCGGATGTTTCACGCTGGCGGCCGGTATCGCCAAACTGGTGTTCACCTTCCGCACGCAGATGTTCCTGCCCAACAGCGGTAGCCGTATGCTCAGCGCCATCCTTGAGATGATCCTGGGCATCATTTTCATCGGCAACAACATCTTCCTGGCTTTCTCCCTGCCGGTGATCTTCGCCATGTGGGTGCTCTTCGAGGGCGTCATCATCGCCGTGGACAGCTTCGACTACAAGAGGGTCGGATTCCCGGGATGGTGGGGTATCCTGCTGCTGGGCCTCGCGGGTGCCATGCTGGGTGTGCTGGGCCTCAGGAATCCGGATGTGACCGCCGCAACGCTCTCCACGCTTATCGGCCTGGGCGTCATCGCCATGGGCGCCGCTTACCTGTTTGCCCTGCTGGGTATCAACAGGTTCGAGCGCCGCGTGGAAGGGTTCCGGCGGGGAACAGGCATTGACGAACAATAGCCTTCGTCAGTCAAGGGCAGACGGCTTGGTTCAAGGGCGGACGGGACGAACCGAGCATCCGATGCAGACATATTGGCTGTTCCAGGACGGGGCATTCATGAACCGGCCGATACCGAGGGCGAAGATGTCCCCGTCCGGATCCCGCTGCGAAGTCCAGTAGTAGGCCTGTTTGCCTTTGTCCTTGTCCAGGCTCATGTTCGTACGTTGTCCGGCGGCCGGGATGAAGATGGACTTTCCGTTGATCTTGCTGGTCACTTTCCATCCACCGGGATTGTCTTCGGACCAGTCGGCGTAATCGGACGGCACCATCTCCCAGGTGCATTTTTCCAGGAGTTCCTCGAACTCCCGGATGGTAGGCATCCTCCAGGACCCGCCCCATTGCACGCTGGCGACGTCATAGTCGCTTTTTAGGGTCAGGTCGCTGTCGTAGAGCCGGGCCAGCGCGGCGTCACGCGCGGCGTCGCCGGTCCCGACGCCCTGGAACACCAGATAGCTCTCCCAGTCATAGTAAGTGCCCTCCGGCTTTTCGGCGGTTTCTCCCCACCCATAATAGTTGCCCGGGTCTTTTTCATTCGACGCCCCTACGTTGACGCTCGCCCATTGGACGCTCAGGCCCAGGTCGACTGCGTATGCATCATAAGGGTTCTTGTCCGGGTCGGAATTCTTTTTTTCGCAGGAAACCAGCGCGGCAGCGGCGGCACATGCCGCCATGACGAAAAGTACGGATAGCTTTCTCATGCGATAAAGATATACATTTTTAGTCGGAAAGAATTGCTATTTTTGCCGAAATCATCTTTGGAAATGAAAGCGAAGGCCATTCTTATGCTCATGGTAGCCGCAGCAGGGTTGCTGGCGTGCTCCGGGAAGGAAACGAAGTATGTGATTACGGGAAAGAACGTTCCCGGGGACGGGGCCGCCGTGTATCTGGTGGACCGGTACCTGGCCGACGACGTTGACGGCACGGTCGTGTCCGACGGCTCTTTCGAGATGAAGGGGAAGGCCGCTAAAGATGCCTTCCTGTACGTTGAAGTCGCGGGTTCCGACTGGCAGTACCTGCTTTTCAATGACGGCGTTCCCGTCGAAATCAATTTCGCCGACAGTTCCGTCACCGGCTCGGACCAGAATGTCAGACTGGCGGCGTGTGAAAAGCGGAACGCCGCGGTCTACGCCCGGCTGGACCGGCTCATCCGTGATTACCTCTCGCTGTCCAAGGAGGAGCAGAACGCCGCCGGGGATGCCTTTGCCGCCCGGTATGAGGACTTGTACCGGCAGCTTGCCGACACCAAAATCGCCATCATCGAGGAGAACCTGGACAACCTCATCCCGGTCGCTTTCATAGAGGATGTCCTCGAAATCGAAGGCCTCGACAAGTTCAAAGAGCTGGTTTATATGGATGCGCCCTTTGCCAGGCATCCGTACGTGGCGGATCTCAGGGAGGGCCTGGAAGCGATGGCCGAAGAACAGGAGGCAGATAAAGTCAAGAGCGCCGTCATCGGGAAAAGATTCCTGGACCTGGAAGAGGCCGACGCCGAAGGCAACCTGCATCAACTGAGCGAATATGTGGGGCAGGGAAAATGGGTGCTGGTGGACTTCTGGGCCTCCTGGTGCAGCCCTTGCAAGGCTGAGATGCCCAACGTGCGCGAAGCCTACAAACAGTACCACGACAAGGGCTTCGAGATTGTCGGACTTTCCTTTGACAGCGAAAAGGAGCCCTGGGAACGGGCGGTCATCGAGTGGCAGATGCCCTGGACCCACCTCTCCGACCTGAAGGGCTGGAAGAGCGTGGCGGCGGAGGTATATGCTGTCAATTCCATCCCTGACAACCTTCTGATCGACCCCGAAGGCATCGTCGTCGCCCGCGGCCTCCGCGGCGAAGCCCTGGCGAAAAAACTCGCCGAGGTCTTTCAATGAATTGTAACGCGCGTTACCGTAACGCGCGTTACAATGCAGCGTCTTGAGGCCCGGGATCAGATCCGGGGCTTGTGGATGATCCGGAGGATCAGGGAGACGAAGTAGACGATGAGGGCGGCGATGCCGATTTCCTTGACCCAGGCGGGGCTACAGGTTGAAGGCGTTGAGGGAGGCGAGGGCGTGGCGGTAGTCGCGCTCGGCCTCGAGGGTGGCTTCGAGGGCTTCGTAGTAGAGGTCGGTCTCGACGAGGTAGTCAATCATCGAAATTTCCCCTTTGGAGAGGGCTGAGAGCAGGAATTTGCGGCTGTCCGTCTCGCTCAGGGAGCGGCGCATCATCTCCGCGTTCTCCTTCATCGAGCGGGCTTTCGCGTACTGGTTCTGCAGGTCGGAGTAGAACTCCTGCTCGGCGGCGTCGCGCCGCTGCGCCGCGGCTGCGGCCCGGGCGCGGGACTGCCGCACCTTGTTCCCGGCGCCCCAGAGCGGGATGTTCACGCCCACGGTCAGGCCCCGGAACTGCTCGGCCGTCGCGATCTCGCTCATGTAGCCGACCGTAAGCGCGGGGAAGGCGGAGGCGCGGTCGATGGCGACCTGGCGCTCCTCGAGCTCGACCTGCTTGCGGACATAGCCGAGCATCGGGCTCTGCTCCGACGCCTCCGCGAACCAGCTGTCGAAGCGGTCCGGGAAGAACTCGTCGAGGTCGTAGGCGGTCGCGTCGAAGTCGATCTCCCGGCCGCCGTTCAGGGCCCGGAGGGCGGCGAGGAGCGTCTGGCGCTCCGCCTCCGCGCGGTTGACCTGGCCGTGGACGGAGGTCTGGTGGATCCGGGCCTTGTTGAGGTCGAGGACCGTGGACTCGCCGGCTTTCAGGCGCTTCTCGTAGGATTCGACGAGGGCGGTGGACTGCGCGAGGTGGCCCCGGAGCTCTTCCAGGATGGAATTCCAGTAGACCAGGTCGATGCAGGCCTGCTTCGCCTCGAGCAGGATTGCCTGGCGCTCGGCCTTGTAGCGGAGCGAGGCCAGCTCGCCGAGGTCCCCGGCCTTGCCGGCCTTCATGCCGGTGAGGGTCGGGAGGTCGAAGGACTGGGTCACGCGCAGGTCGTGGCGGCCGCCGATGCCTTCGGCGCCCCAGAGGTAGTTGAACTCGACTTCCGGGTTGTCGAGCAGGGTCTCGGCGCGCCCGGCGAGGCGCTCCGCCTCCATTTCTGCGGCGGCGGCCTTCAGGGCGGGGCTGTTCTGCCCGATTTCGAGGAGGACCTGCCGGACGGAGCCCTGGGCGCGGGCGCTGAGGGCGAGGGTCAGCAGCAGGAGGGATATGGCGATGCGTTTCATGATTTCTTCTTGTTTGTAATCAGATACATAACCGGGATGACGAAGCCGTTGAGGAGCGTCGAGGAGAGCAGGCCGCCGAGGATGACCTTGGCCATCGGGGACTGGATCTCGTTGCCGGGGAGGTCGCCGCCGAGCGCCAGCGGGAGCAGGGCGAGGGCGGAGGTCACGGCGGTCATCAGGATCGGGTTGAGGCGGTCGAGCGAGCCGGCCGTCACGGTTTCGGCGGGGGAGAGGCCGCGGGCGGACAGCGCGTTGTAGCGGTCGATGAGGAGCATGCCGTTGCGGGTCGCGATGCCGAAGAGGGAGATGAAGCCGATGATCGCCGGGATGCTGAGGATGCCGTGGCCGGCGTAGAGGGTGATTACGCCGCCGATCAGGGCGAGCGGGAGGTTGAGGAGCACGATCAGGCTCTGGCCGGCATTCCGGAATGCGCCGTAGAGGAGCATGAAGATGATCAGGAGGCTGAAGAGGCTGACGAGGGCGATGGTCCGCGAGGCGCGCTCCTCGCTCTCGAACTGGCCGCCGAACTCGATGCGGTAGCCTTCGGGGAGGGTGACGTGCTCGGCGATCTCTTCGCGGATCGCGGCGACGGCGCGGGCGAGTTCGCCGCCGGTCGCGTTGCAGGAGACGACGAGCTTGCGGCTGAGGTTCTCGCGGTTGATGGTGTTCGGGCCGGCGGCGGAGACGACGTCAGCGACATAGCTCAGGGGGACTTTCTTCCCGTCCGGCGTGTCCAGCATCAGGTCCGCGATGGCTTCCATCGTCCCGCGCGCCTCGTCTTTCACCTTGAGCGTCAGGTCGAAGGAGCGGTTGCCCTCGTAGACCGTGGAGACGGTCTCGCCTTCGAGGGCCACGCGGATGAACTCCGCGAACTCCGGGAGGGAGATCCCGTAGCGGGCCAGCATCTCCCGCCGGGGGACGATGTTGAGCTCCGGCCGCTCGACCTGCTGCTCGACGTTGATGTCGGCGATGCCCTCGACTTCGGAAATGGCCGCCTTGATCTCCTGGCCGAGCGTGTACATCCGGTTCAGGTCCGTGCCGAAGACCTTGATCGCGATGTTCGACTGGGTGCCCGAGAGCATCGCATCGATGCGGTGGGAGATCGGGCCGCCGATCTCGAGGTTGACGCCGGGCAGGACGGAGAGCTTCTCCCGGACCTCGTCGGTCAGCTGCCGGCGGGTTTTCCCCTTCGTCAGGACGAAGGGACATTCGAACTCGGAGCAGTTGACGCCGAAAGCGTGCTCGTCGAGCTCGGCGCGGCCGGTCTTGCGGCCGACGGTGAGGATCTCGGGAATGCCCATCAGGATCTCTTCGGCCTGGCGTCCGAGCCGGTCGGACTCCGCGAGGGAGATGCCGGGGACCGAGCTCATCGCAATCGTAAAGGAGCCTTCGTTGAAGGCGGGCAGGAAGCTGCGGCCGAGGGAGAAGAACATCGCGAGCGCGACCGCCAGCAGGCAGGCAAAGGCGCCGAGGACCGTTTTCCGGTGGCCCAGGGCCCAGCGGAGCGCGACCGCGTAGCCTTTCTTCAGCCAGGCCGCCACGGGGGCCTCCTTCTGCTCCGCCGCGTCGCCGGCCTCCGGGTCCGCTTCACGGGCGAGGAGGTAGGAACTGAGGACCGGCGTGACCGTCAGGGCGACGAGGGTCGAGGTGCAGAGGGAGATGATGAAGGCGATGCCGAGGGGCTTCAGCATCCGCCCTTCCATTCCGGAGAGGAAGAAGAGGGGCAGGAAACTGGCGATGATGATGAGGGTCGAGTTGAGCATCGGCATCCGGACCTCCTTCGAGGCCTCGTAGACGGTCTGCAGGACGCTCTTTCCCCGGGATTGCCGGAGCCGTTTGAATACGTTCTCGACGTCGACGATCGAGTCGTCGACGAGGGAGCCGATCGCGATGGCGATGCCGCCGAGGCTCATCGTATTGATCGTCAGGCCCAGGAAGCGGAAGGCGAGGAGGGTGATGACGATGGAGAGGGGGATCGAGACCAGCGAGATCAGGGTCGTGCGCCAGTTCATCAGGAAGACGAAGAGGACGAGGACGACGAAGATGCCGCCTTCGAGGAGGGATTTCTTGACATTGCCGATCGAGCCGTCGATGAAGCGCGCCTGGCGGAAGATTTCCGAATTGACCTTCACGTCGGCGGGGAGTTCGGCGCGGATGCCGTCGAGGGACTGCTCGAGCCGCTCCGTCAGCGCGAGGCTGCTGGCCCGCGGCTGCTTCGTCACGGTCAGGATCACGGCTGGCTTCCCGTCGTTCGAGGCGAGGCCGATGACGGGGGTCTTCGGGCCGGTCCGGACGTCGGCGACCGCTTCGAGCGTAACCGGCGAACCGGAAGGGGAGGCCTTCACGACCGCTTTCTTGAGCTGTTCGATGTCATCGGAGGAGAGGATTCCCCGGACGATGTATTCGTTGCCGTACTGGTATAGGGTGCCGCCCGCGGCGTTCTGGTTCATCCCTTTCACGGCGTAGATGACCTCGTCCAGCGAGACCCCGTAGTGGCGCATCCGGGCCGGGTCCATCAGGATCTGGTACTCCTTGATGTCGCCGCCGGTCACGGCCACCTGGGCCACGCCGCCCGTGGAAAGCAGCCGGGGGCGGATCGACCAGTCCGCCAGCGTGCGGAGGTCCTCCATCGAGGTCGTGTCGGCGGTCAGGCCGATGATCATCAGCTCCCCGAGGATCGAGGCCTGGGGGCCGAGGGTCGGGCGTCCGGCGTTCGAAGGTAGCTCGTCCCCGACCATCGCGATCTTCTCGCTGACAATCTGGCGCGCCTTGTAGATATCGGTGCCCCAGTCGAATTCTACGTTCACGATCGAGAAGCCCGCGCTCGAAGCGGAGCGGACGCGGCGGACGTTGGTCGCGCCGTTGATGGCGGTCTCGATCGGGAAGGTGATCAGCCGTTCGACCTCCTCCGGGGCCATCCCTTCGCCTTCGGTCATCACGACGACCGTCGGCGCGTTGAGGTCCGGGAAGACGTCGACTTCCGTATGCATCGCGGAGTAAACCCCCGCGACCAGGCAGAGCGCGGCGATCACGAGGACCGCCATGCGGTTGTTGAGGGAGAAGCGGATGATTCCGTTCAGGAATCCGTTCTCATGCCGGATCTGTTCCATACGGCTAATGGTTGTGGGTATGACCGGCAGGCACGGCGGTGACGCCGGCCAGTTTCACGTGGACCGCTCCTTCCGTGACGATGACTTCGCCTTCGGAGAGGCCTTTCCGGACGCGGACGCGCTCCCCGTCGGAGCCGCCGAGGACGACTTCCCGCTTCCGGAAATCGCCGTCATCGTCCCGGACGAAGACATAGTGGACGCCCTGGTCCTCGACCACGGCGCCGACCGGCACGGAGATGGCGGACTCCGCTGCGGACGTAATCAGGAAGACGTCGACATAGGATCCCGGGACCAGTTCGCCCTTGTTGTCGAACTCGAAGGTGACCGGGATGAAGAAATCGCCGTCGGAGGCCCGGCCGTAGCTGGCAAGCCTGCCGCCGAGGTCCTTCAGCCGGAAGACGCGGTCGCTGTAGGAAGTCTTGAAGTTGGCGTCCCGGATCTGCCCGAGCTGTCCGAAATACTTTTCCGAGAGGTCGGCGCGGAGCCGGAGCCGGCGGTTCTGGCTGACCGTCGCGACCGGGGCGCCGGCCGTGACGTAGTCGCCGTTCTTGACATTCAGCGCCTTGATGAAGCCGGCGAGCGGGGAGGTTACCGCGATGCCGCCGGCCGCGGTCGCCCCGGCGGACAGGGCCTCGTACTCCGCCCGGGCGTACTCATACGCGAGCCGGCTCTGGTCCAGGTGGGTTTCGCTCACGATGTTGTCCTCGCTGAGCAGCAGGTCGCGCTCGTACTCCTTCTTCGCGGTCTCATAGGCGATCCGGGCCTTGGCGAGCCGGTCCCCGGTGCCGATTTCCCGGGAGGAAACCGTGGCGATCCGGGCGCCCTTGCCGACGGCGGAGCCTTCGCTCAGGCCGCTCAGGGCGATGATTCCGTCGCTTTTCGCGACGACGGTCGTCTCGTCCCCGGCGGAGGAGACGATCTGTCCGCCCGTGCGGATGACTTCGTGGAATTCGCCGGCGGAGACGACGCCGGTCCGGATGCCGAGGGCTTCCTGGCGCTCGGGGCTGAGGACGATGCCGCCGTCGTGGGCGTGTCCTTCCTCGTGTTCGTGTTCGTGCTCGTGTTCGTGGTCGTGGTCGTGGTGGCTATGGGCGCATCCGCCGAGCACGGCGCACAGGGTTATGATCAGGATGAGGGTCTTTTTCATACTGGGATGGTTCGTTGTTCTTTATCGGAAAATAAGCACGGCCGGCCGCCCTGCTTGCCAGCAGGCGGCGCACCGGAAGAACAACGGGACATCAACAGTTGATCCGCCAGGTCAGGAGGGGAGGCGGGGAGAAAGCGGGGAGGGTCCGGCCGGGCGCAGGGAACGCGGGGACGGAGACCGCCACAGGGCAGGGGAGGACCGCGACGGGAACGGCGAGGGGCGCGGACGCCTCCAGGCGGAGGTTGTCCGACGGACAGTATTTCTCGTGGGCGACGCAGTGGGATTCCTGCTCTTCCTGGTCCGCATCCGGGTGGTTGGTATGGGCGTCGTTGCAGCAATGGTCGACGACGCATTCCTCGTGGACGAGGCATACCATCGCCTGGTGGTGGTGATGGGGCACGACGGAAACGAAGAGCACCATCAGCATCGCCAGCAGGTCGGATACGATTTCTATCTTTCTCAGCACGATGCTGCAAAGATAACATTTATTCGCTATTTTTGCATATCCCTATTATTGACGATATGAAACGGACGCTCTTTACCCTCTTCGCGCTGCTCCTCGCGGCCTCCTGTACGGAACCTTTGACCAAGCCGCTGGCGCCGCCGGATTCCCCGACGTTCCACAGCGCGTTCACCGAGGACTTCTCCGGTCCTTCCTCGCAGTATTTCGAATACAACTACCGCCCCTCCGGGGAGGATTTCCGGTATTCGTCCGGCGTCCCGTCGGCATGGGAGGACGGCACGACCGTGATGCGGTACAACATGGATCCGGCGGACCCCGCCGGCGCCGGCCGCGGCCCGGAGATCATCTCCCGGGACTTTACCTTCTACGGCAGCTACTCCGCCCGCATCCGCGTCCCCGACGTGCGTGAAATCCAGCCCAACGTCGGCGCGGTCGTCGGCTACTTTACCTACAACATCGACCGGGAATACGGCCAGAGCGAGATCGACGTCGAGTGGCTGATGGCGGATCCCCGCATCATCTACGTCGGTACGTGGACCGGCAAGCGCGGCGCCCACAACCGCGTCGGCCGCATCATCAACCTCGCGACCGGCGAGATCCTCGAGACGATCTGGCGCAGCGAAGTGCGCCACGAGGACGGTACCGTGACCCGCGTCCCCAACACGCCCTTCACCGGCCGCCAGAACAAGCCCGCGAAGATCCAGCCCGTCGAGGGCTACGACGCCTCCGCCCGATTCTATGTCTATGGCTGGGACTGGTATCCCGACCGGATCGTCTGGTGGATGGAGAACCCGGACAACGGGAAGCGGATCGTGCTCTGGGACTACAAGGGCCTCGACGTGTTCGAAGACCAGCCCTCCACGACCGGCGTTCCCTGCCTCAAGAGCAAGTACCGCCTGAACTTCTGGCATACCGACAACTGGCCCGTCGAGACCAACCCCGACTCGATCGAGAAGCCGGAGCATCCTTTCCCGCTGGAAATCGACTGGATGAAATACGAACCCTTCGACAAATACAATCCTTACCTGTTATAAAATGAACGTAAAGCTGATCGGCTCCCTGCTTGCCGTCTCCCTGATCGCCTGCCCGGCCCTGTACTTTTTCGTCGGCCCCGCGCTGGATCCCTACCAGCTCGAAACCCTGAAAATCATCGGAACCATCGCCGCCTGCAGCGCCCTCTTCTGCTTCGTCGTCGGCGAACTGACCGGCAACAACAGCCAGATGGACAAGGTCTGGAGCCTGCTCCCCATCGCCTATACCTGGATCATCGCCGCCCGGGGCGGAATGCCCGCCCGCCTGATTGTGATGGCCTGCCTGGCCACGCTCTGGGGCGCCCGCCTGACCTTCAACTTCGCCCGCAAGGGCGCCTACCGGCTCAAGTTCTGGGAGGGCGAGGAAGACTACCGCTGGGCGGTCCTCCGCGCGAAAAAGGAATTCCAGCCCCACTGGAAGTGGATGTTCTTCAACCTCTTCTTCATCAGCATCTACCAGAATGCGCTGGTCCTGATGATCACGCTTCCGGCGCTGGTGCTGACGGGGGTGGATGTCCCCTTCGGGTGGGTGGACGCCGTCGCGGCCGCGCTGATGCTGGGCTTCATCGTCTATGAGACGGTGGCGGACGAGCAGCAGTGGGCGTTCCAGTCCGCCAAGTGGCGGATGATCCGCGCCGGACAGCCGCTCGCCGAACTGCCGGACCCCTACTGCAAGGGCTTCAACACCCGCGGGCTCTGGCGCGTCAGCCGGCATCCCAACTATTTCGCGGAACAGGGCATCTGGTGCGCCTTCTACCTCTTCAGCGTCGGCGGCGGCATCGGCCTCGTCAACTGGAGCATGATCGGCGCCCTCCTGCTGATCGTCCTCTTCCTCGGCAGCAGCGCCTTCGCGGAGGAAATCAGCGCCGGCAAGTATCCCGAGTATTCCCGCTACTGCGCGCAGGTCTCCCGCTTCTTCCCCGGAAAGTCCTACTGCTAGCCGGGCTCAGCGCCGCTGCCGCCGGTACTCTTTCGGCGTCTTGCCGAAGCGGGCGGCGAAGGTCCTGGAGAAGTAGGAGGAATTCGTGAATCCTACCATATACATGACCTCGGAAACGCTGAAATTGTCGTTTTCGAGCAGGCGGGCCGCTTTCTTCAGGCGGATGGACCGGATATACTCGACGGTGGACAGGCCCGTGAGGCGTTTGATTTTCCGGTAGAGGTATTTTTCGTTGTGCCCGCTGAGTTCGCAGAGCGTGCTCACGGAAAAACCGGGGTTCTCCATCCGGGCTTCGATGATGCGGGTGATCCGGTCCAGCAGCCGCTCGTCCGCGGACATCTCCCCCTCGTCCATCGGCGTGGAAATCAGTTCCACGCGCACTTCATCCCGGATCTGCGCCATCTCCTCCGCTTTCTGGCGTCGCTCCTCTTTCATCCTTTTGCGGACCTGGGAGAGCCGGACTGCCAGGAACACCAGCAGCGCGGCCAGGAGCGCATACAGGAGGAATGCGCCGGGGGAGGCGTACCAGGGCCGCAGGATGCGGATCGTGAGGAGGAGCTCGCCGGCGACATTGCCGCCCGCCGAAGCGAACAGCCGGTGGCGTCCCGGCGACAGGTCCGGCAGGAAAGCGCGGTTGCCTTCGCCGCCGGCCTCGAACCAGCGCTCCGGGCTGCCGTCCAGGTTGAACTGGAGCCGCCGTGTCCCGCCGTGGGCGTAGTCGAAGTCCGAAAACCAGACGTAGAGGTTGTTCTGGGAGGAGGGGAGGGAAAGGATTCCGTCGGCGTATTCCCGGGCCGGAATCACCTGCCCGTCCCCCAGGCCGACCCGGGTGACCCGGATGCCGGCGTCGCGCTGGTCGAGCAGCGCCGCGGCGTCGCGGACGCCGGCGACGTCGATCCGGTCCAGCCCTCCGAGGTAAACCTGTGCGGAAGGCCGGTCGTAATACATGCTGACGTATTGGGCTTCGGCGTGGATCAGGCGGATCTTGCCCGAAGTCTCATCCAGGATGGCAATTCCTTCCGGCGAGCAGGCCCAGAGCATATTCTCCACCTTGATGAGCGCGGAAACCTCCGTTCCCGCAAAGCCCGGGAGCAGGTATTCCGCATCGAAGGGCGCCCCTTCGCCCGTCCCGCGGATCTTGCAGAGGCGGTTGCCGGCGACGGCCCACAGGTCGCCGGACGGGTCGGCATAGATGAGGTCCCAGACGGCGGCCGCGCCCCCGTCCGGCAGGAACGGCGCCAGGTTCCGGTTCCCGGGGTCATAGCGGTACAGGTTCCTGTCCTGCGTCCGGAGCCAGATCCGCCCGCTCCGGTCCCCGGCGAGCTGGACGACCTGGTTGCTGGACAGGCCGTCGGCGGCAGTGACGGAGTCCACGAGCGAATCCCGCTGGAAGCAGTTCAGCCCAGTGAAGGAGGCGACCCAGAAGCAGTCTTCCTGGAAAAGGATGTCGAATGCGTTGGCCAGCAGGAGGCTCTGCGCCGGAATCCGTTTGAACTGCCCGTCCGACGGGTCCAGCCGGACGGTGCCGGCGGCGGTCAGCGCCCAGACCGTGCCGTCGTAGGGATTCCGCTTGATCTGGCGGATCTTGTTGTGGGCGATCGGATGGACCGGGTCGGCCATGCGGTACCAGCGGGGAACTCCGGGCTCCGGGCTGTTCCCGAAGGCCAGCAGACCGTAGCTGCCGCCGGCGTAGATGGTCCCTTCGCCGTCGCCGGAGATCGCGCTGAGCAGGTTGCTTGCGCCGCGGGGGGCGACTTCCAGCGGACGGATGAGCCTTTCGCCGCCGGAGAGGAGGAGACCGGTGTCACTGCCGTACCAGCAGTTGCCGCCGGCGTCTTCGAAGATGGCCCAGACGACGTTGTTCATCCGGCGGGAGGCCTTGCCGTCCCGGATGTTGCAGGAGAAGAGGCCGTTGTCGGTCGCGACCAGCAAGCTGTCCTGCCGGGCGTAAAGGGCTTTGACCCAGTTGAAATCCGCGATCCTGCGGACGGAAGGAAGCTCCAGGCCCAGCTCGAAGAGGGCGCCGGAGGTCCCGGCCAGCAGCCTGTCCGCCCCGTAGGGACGGAGTGCGTCCACGGAACCGATGTTCCCGTTGAAATCCTGGACCGTGTAAACGAGCGCCGGCGCCAGGCTCTCCAGGGAATAGACCCGGACCTCCGCCGGACGCCGGGTCCCCAGGACCAGCCTGTCCCCGGCGACCGTAACCGAGCGGATATCCAGCCGCGTGTCCAGCGGGACGGCGCTGCAGGCGCCGTCAGCGGCCCCGTAGCGGTACAGTCCCGCCTCAGAGCCGATCCAGACCGTGTCTCCCTGCCGGAACAGGGCGAAGACTTCCTTTCCGGCCAGCACTTCCGGAATCGAGAAACGCCCTTCCATACAGTCGTATTCCACGAGCCCGTCGATGGTGCCGAGCAGCACCCGGTCTTCCAGGCAGACCATCCCGTTGATCTGGAAATGGTCCTTTCCGCCGTCCCGGTCCGAGCAGAACGTCGGCGCATAGCCGTCGAAGCGGTATAGCCCCTTGTCCGTGCCGAACCAGACCTGGCGGTGGGAGTCCTGCGCGACGGCGCGGACGGAAAGCGACTCCGTCCCGCCGATGATTTCCGGTGCGGCGGGGCGCTCCGCGCGGGCGCCGGCGGCCAGGCCCGCGGAGAGGAGCAGGACGAGGAGGGTTCTTACGAAAGGCATCATTCCAATTTTGTCGTGAATTTAAGCAAACTGCGGGGGACTTCCTATATTCCATGTCCGAAATGTATCCGAATCCGTCCGATTCGGACATGTCGGATTCCCGTCATTCCGTTATATTTGTAGTAGAAGATTGCGCATTACCTAAAACCAATAATCCGTATGAGAAAAGTTTTGTTTGCGGCGGCCCTCCTGGCCCTGTGCGCCACCTTTGCGGCGGCGAAAGACTACTCCCTGAAATCCCCCGACGGGCGGACCGTGGTGACGGTCAGCGCGGGAAGCGCACTGTCCTGGCAGGTCAGCCGCGACGGACAGACCGTAATCCTGCCTTCGGAGATGGCGATGGTCCTCTCCGACGGGACCGTCCTCGGCAAGGCGCCGCGCGTGAGCTCGGCGAAGACGGCGACGGTCGACAAGACCATCCAGACCCCGATTTACCACAAATCGGAGATCCGCGACCACTACAACGCCCTGACGCTGAAAATGTCCGGCGGGTTCAGCGTGGAGTTCCGCGCGTATGACTCCGGCGTCGCCTACCGCTTCGCGACCGCGCGCAAGGGCGAACTGACCGTGAAGGACGAGCGCGTGAACTTCCGCTTCGACAAGGATTACGACACCTTTATCCCGTACGTCAACGACAACCGCGGCGGCGAGCGCTACTGCTACTCCTTCGAGTCCTATTATACCGAGGTCCCGATGTCGAAGATGGTCGACGACTCCCTTACGATCGTCCCCTACATCGTCGACCTGCGCGGCAAGAAGGTCGCCGTGATGGAGGCCGGTGCGGAGGATTATCCGGGCATGTTCCTGAAGATCAACACCGCCGACCGGCAGAGCCTGGTCAGCGAGTTCGCCCCCTATCCGCTCGAGTACGGCCGCGTCGGCGGCTATACGATCCCCGTCAAGCGGGCGGACTATATCGCGAAGACGGCCGGCACGCGGACCTTCCCGTGGCGCGTCCTCGCGATTGCGGACCGCGACGGCGACTTCCTGGAGAACGACCTGGCGCAGCTCCTCGCCCCCGAGTGCCGCATCGCCGACACGTCCTGGATCAAGCCCGGCAAGACTTCCTGGGACTGGTGGAGCTCCAAGCACATCACCGGCGTGGACTTCCGCGTCGGCACCAATACGGAGACCTATAAATACTTCGTGGACTTCTCCGCCGCGAACGGCCTCGAGTATATCCTGATCGACGCCGGCTGGAGCGCCGGCTCCCTGATGCAGCTGCGCGAAGGCTTCGATCTCCAGGCCATCATCGACTACGCCTCCTCCAAGGGCGTCGGCGTCGTCCTCTGGAGCCACGCCACGATGACGGAGGCGGAAGCCGAAAAGGCGTTCCCGCACTACGCGAAGATGGGCGTCAAGGGCTTCAAGGTCGACTTCTTCGACGCCGACGACCAGCGGATCAACGGCGTGATGTACCGTCTCGCCGCCCTCGCCGCCGAGAACCACCTGATTCTCGACCTCCACGGCATGAAGGCCTTCGGCATCCAGCGCCCGTACCCGAACGTGCTGAACTTCGAAGGCGTGAAGGGCCTCGAGAACGCCCGCTGGACCGCCGTGGCGAACAACCAGCCGGTCGACGACATGCCGCGCTACGACGTGACCGCGCCGTTCGGGCGCATGCTGATCGGTCCGATGGACTATACCCCGGGTGCGATGGACAACGCGACCGCCCGCGGCTACCGCGCCGACGGCTCCAGCCCGATGAGCATGGGTACCCGCGTCCACCAGATGGCGATGTACCCCGTCTTCGACGCGCCCTACCAGATGCTGGCGGACAGCCCGTCGAAGTACATGCGCGAGCAGGAATGCACCGACTTCATCGCCAAGGTCCCGACCGTCTTCGACCGGACCGTCGCCCTCGACTGCAAGGTGGGCGCGTATGTCGCGGTCGCCCGCGAGAAGGACGGCGTCTGGTATGTCGGCGCGATGACCGACTGGGAGGCGCGTGACATCGAGATCGACTGCTCGTTCCTCGGCGCCGGCACCTGGAAGGCCGACATCTTCGCCGACGGCGTCAACGCCGACCGTGCGGCCGAAGACTATGCCCACACGACCCGCACCGTCCGCTCCGGCGAGAAGATCAAAGTCCACCTTGCCCCCGGCGGCGGCTGGGCGGCCATCCTGACCCGCTAAAGCCATAGCCTTATGAGAAGACTGATCGCAACCCTGGCGCTCCTCTGTTGCGCCAGCGCCGTATCCCTGGCCCAGGTCCAGGAAATCCGGGTCGGCAGCGACCTCGCCGGCAAGCGTTTCGACGGCATCGGCGCCGTCAACGGCGGCGGCGCGACCTCCGTCCTGCTGAAGGACTACCCCCGGCAGCAGTACTCCCAGATGATGGACCTGGTCTTCAAGCCGATGTTCGGCGCCTCCGTCAGCGCGATCCTCGTCGAGGTCCCCGGCGACGGCAACTCGACGCAGGGCAGCATGCCTTCCCACAGCCACTGGCGCGGCGACTCCAACTTCGAGCGCGGCTACCTCTGGGACATCCTGAAGGAGGCGAAGAAGCGCAACCCTGCGCTCTCGCTGGACGCCACGGCCTGGAGCGCCCCCGCCTGGGTCGGCAGCTTCTGGACCGACGACATGGTCGACTACTACATCGCCTGGATGCAGGGCCTGCGCGAGGTCCACGGGCTCGAGCTCGACGCCCTGGGCTGCCACAACGAGAAAGGCTGGAACGCCGATTTCGCGAAACACCTGCGCAAGGCGATGAACGAGCGCGGCTTCGCGGACGTGCAGCTCCACGGCTTCGGCAACTGGGGCCGCACCAAGCTCGAATTCCTCGACGCGATGCAGAAGGACCCGGAGCTCGCGGATGCGATCGACGTCATCTGCGCCCATACCTTCAGCGAAATCCCCCTGAAGCCGGAGCAGCGTGCGGCGATCGACGCCCTCGGCAAACCCCTCTGGAACAGCGAGGAGCATATCTACCGCAAGGGCTTCGACTGCCTGATCACCATCGTCAAGTGCTTCAACGACAATTATATCGACAGCGGTGCGACCCGCATCGTGAACTGGTATGACATCGGCGCGGTCTATCCGCTCGAGCCGTACAGCCAGGATCCGCCGATGATCCTCGCCCACGAACCCTGGAGCGGCCACTACGCCGTCCGCGAGGCCCTCTGGGGCTACGCCCACTACGGCCAGTTCACCCGCCTGGGCTGGGAGTATGTCGATGACGCCTGCGTCCACCTCGACGGCGGCGGCTCGCTCTGCATGCTCCGCGACCCCGCGACGGGGGACTACAGCATCATCGTCGAGACCAAGGGCGCCACGGCCCCCCAGACCGTCCGCGTCCGCCTGCCCAAGGGCCTCTCCACGGAGAAGCTCTGCGTCTGGCGCAGCAACGAGCAGGCGCAGTTCATCCGCCAGGCGGACCTCGCCCCCCGGAGCCGCACGCTGACCTTCACCGTCGACCCCGGCAGCGTCTATTCCTTCTCGACGACCCGCGGCCAGCAGAAAGGCTCGTTCGACGACATCCCGGCCTCCCGCGCGTTCCCGTTCCCGTATGCGGACGACTTTGAGCAGTATGCCCATCCGGAGCAGTACGGCTACCTGCCGCACTACCTGGCCGACCTGATCGGCTGCTTCGAGCTCGCCGAGCGCCCGGACCACCGCGGCACCTGCATCCGCCAGACGGTCAGCGAACATACGCTGAGCTGGGCCCCCGAGTGGCACCACTATACCATTCTCGGCGACGTCGACTGGACCGATTATGAGGTCGCCGCGGACGTCTACCTGAATCCCGGCGACGAGGCCGGCGTGATGGGCCGCCTCTGCGACGTCGGCACCGGCTACGGCATCTGGGCCAAGGGCTACTACCTGAAAATGGACGAACAGGGCAACGTGACCCTGATCCTTTCCCGCGGCAAGCCCAACCCGCGCGAGCCCATCGGCGACGCCGAGCAGCAGGCCCTGATCCTCGCCCGCAAGGACGTGGAGATCGGCGGCGAATACACGATCGGCCAGGCCCGGGTCGAGGGAATCACCCCCTGCCAGTGGCACAACCTGAAGCTGCGCTTCGAAGGTGCCCGGATTACCGGCTACGTCGACGGCCGCGAAGTCGTTTCCGCGACCTCGGACCACTATGGCCACGGTATGGCCGGCCTCCTGGCCCCGCTCCGGGAACAGTGCGTGAGCACGCCTTATTTCGATAATCTAACCGTTAAACCCCTTTAAGACATATGAAAAGACTGATTCTCCTTCTTGTCTGCATCCTGGCTTTCCAGCCTGCATTCGCCCAGCCCCAGCGCCGCCCCGTCACCCCGGCGGATACCCTGAAATCCGTCGTGACGAACCCCGACGGCACCGTCACCTTCAGCATTTACGCCCCGGACGCGCACTCCGTCGCGCTCGGCAGTGACCTGAACGGAAAGGGAACGTTCACCAAAGGCGCCGACGGCATCTGGCGTGCGACGGTCCCCGGCCTGCAGCCCCTGGCCTACCGCTACCATTTCGTCGTGGACGGCGTCCAGGTCTATGACCCGCGCTCCCCGCAGATCAACGACCGCCGTCCCGTCATCCAGCTGACGAAGGGCGAAAAACTCTTCTGGGCCCACCGGAACGATGTTCCCCACGGCATCGTCTCGACCGTGAAGTACTTCTCCACGACGACCGGCCAGGAGCGCCAGTTCCATGTCTGGACCCCGGCGGGCTACATCGCCTCCGGCCAGGAGCTCCCCGTCCTCTACCTGATCCACGGCGGCGGCGATTCCGACGCGGACTGGACGCAGGTCGGCTGCGCGAATGACATCCTCGACAACCTTCTCGCCGAAGGCAAGATCGTCCCGATGATCGTCGTGATGCCGAACGGTGCGATCAGCGTCAACCAGTTCCCGGATGAACTGACCAACGACATCCGCCCCTACGTCGAGAAGAACTTCAAGGTGAAGAAGGGCGCCGCCAACACCGCGCTGGCCGGCCTCTCGATGGGCGGCATGGAGACCAAGGCGACGATCACCGCCCACCCGACCGACTTCGCCTATGTCGGCATCTTCAGCGGCGGCACCCTCTCCGTCGAGGAATCCCGCAACCTGAAGGGCTTCCGCGAGACGAACAAGCTCTTCTTCCTCAATTACGGAAGCAAGGAGGTCGAAAACCTGGCCGAAGGCCGTCCCGACCCGGGCAAACTGACCCGCGAACTGAAGGAATCCGGGATGAACGCCCATTACTTCGTGACGCCGGACTCCGCCCACGAGTGGAAGACCTGGCGCCTGGCCCTGTACCATTTCTCCCAGCTGCTTTTCCGGTAAACCGGTTTTTTCAATAACGCTTTTTTCAGCATTTGTGGCACTTCCATTGCTTGGTTGGGAAGTGCCACAATTTTGATATATACCTTTTTCTCCGTATCTTTGAGACCCGTTATCCTTCTGGAAGGGATTAAGACGTGTATGGACATTACTGTAAGGGAGGTCTCCTCCAGGCGTGATTTGCGCCGCTTCGCCCGGTTCCCGAACGAACTGTATGCAGGGAACCCGTATTATGTACCCCAGATCGTCTCGATGGACATGGCGACCTTTTCTCCGGAAAAGAACCGCGCCTTTGAGGTTTGCGAGGGGAAATTCTGGCTGGCAACCGATGCTTCCGGGCGGACCGTCGGCCGCGTCGCCGGAATCATCAACCACCGCTACAACGAAAAGGTCGGGAAGAAAATCTGCCGTTTCGGCTGGATTGACTTCGTGGAGTCGCAGGAGGTGGCTTCCGCGCTGCTGGCGACGGTCGAGGCTTATGCCCGGGAACAGGGGATGGAGGAAGTAGAGGGACCTGTCGGCTTCCTGGAATTCGACGTCTCCGGTATCCTGGTCGACGGTTTTGACCAGATTCCAACGGCGTACGGCAAGTACAATGCCCCGTATTACGAACCGATGGTCCTGAAAGCGGGCTACGGCCGAGTCACGGACTTCGTGGAATACCGGATCACCGTTCCCGACGACATCGAACGCTACATCCGTCTCGGCGAAATGGTCGGAGAGCGCTTCGACCTCAGGGAAGGGACCTACCGCAACAAGAAGGAACTGATACGCAAATACATGGACGGCATCTTCGAGACGCTCAACGCCTGCTACGCGAAGCTGCACGGCTTCTCGGAACTTTCCCCCGGCCAGTGCGAGGACCTGAAGAACCAGTTCCTGTCCAATCTGCAGCTCGACCTGATTTCGGTCGTCGTGGACAAGGACGACAGGGTCGTCGGCTTCGGCATCACCCTCCCGTCCCTCTCCCTCGCCCTGCAGAAGGCGAACGGAAGCCTCTTCCCCTTCGGCTTCCTCCACATCCTGCGGGCCCTCCGCAGGAACGACACGGTCGACGCGCTGCTCATCGCCGTCCGCGAGGAGTACCAGGACAAGGGTGTCCATGCGATGATCTTCTCGAAGGTCGGCACCGGCATGCAGAAGCGCGGAATCAAGTATCTGGAGAGCACCCGCGAACTGGAAGAGAACCACAACGTCCGGAACCTGTGGGGCCGCCTGGAGCACTGCCTCCACAAGCGCGCCCGCGTATACAATAAATCTTTGCTATGACGCCAGACAAGAAAGCAACCCGGATCCAAGAGTCCATCCTCAACAAGGCTGAGAAGAAAGCGCTTGTGTTCCTGGCCGAAAGGCAGCCGCGGTGGGTGGTCTCCGACCTGCTGACGGCGCTCGGATCGGTCGGGGCGCTGCTGGTCGCCGCGGGGTTCATCCTCAGCGGAAAGAATATCCACTGGCTCTGGCTGAGCATCTTCGGGTTTTTCGTCAACTGGTACGGAGACTCCCTGGACGGGACGCTCGCGCGCGTCCGGGGGACGCAGCGCCCGATCTATGGCTATTACCTGGACCATACGGTGGACTGCATCAATGAAATCATCATGTTCCTCGGTGTCGGCCTCTCGCCGCTGATCCGGCTGGACCTGGCCCTGCTGATCCTGGTCGTGTATCTCTGCCTGACCGTGAACGTCAGCGTCAACGCCCACCTGAAAAGCGAGTTCAAGCTGACCTATATCAAGCTGGGCCCGACCGAGTTCCGCATCCTCGCCTGCCTGCTGATCCTGGCCCTGATCTTCATCCCAGGCATCCGCACGTTCCGCACGGGCTTCCTCCTTTTCGGGAACGAGTTTGTGCTGCGGTCCCTGGATATCGCGGGCCTTGCCATCCTCCTGCTCCTCTCCGTCATCTATCTGGTTACGGTCATCGTGGATGCCTGCGGCTACGCCCGCATGGACCCGATGCCCCGCCGGGATCAATAAGGGGAGCCATGCCGCTCCTGCCCGTCAGCGAACTGGAAAAGCTCTCTCCCGTCTTCCGGGGGAAAGCGGGCCGTCTCCTGGGCGAAGCGGCAAGGCGGCTTTTCGCCGTGGCCTCCCTGTCGGACAAATACGACCGGGTATCCCACTTCCGGGGTGTGGACTTCGCCGCCGCCATACTGGATGAACTGGAGGTTACCTGCGCCGTGGACGGCGCCGGGCGGCTGGACCGCCTGCCGGAAGGCCCGTTCGTCACGGTCAGCAACCACCCCTACGGCGGCGTCGACGGCCTCGTCCTGCTCCGCCTGATTGGGGGGCGGCGCCCGGACTTCAAGGTCATGGTCAACGAATTCCTCGCTTACGTGGAGGCCCTGCGTCCCGCCCTGATCCTGGTCAACCCCACGACCGACGCCCGCCGGGGCGTGACGGACAGGAACATCCAGGGCGTGAAGGAGGTCATCTCGCGCCTGTCCGACGGCCACCCCGTCGGCTTTTTCCCTTCGGGGGCGGTCTCGGACCTCAGCCTCCGGGGCCGGTCCATCCGGGACCGGCAGTGGCAGGAACCGCTGCTCCGCCTGCTCCAGAAGGTGAAAGTCCCCATCGTCCCGGTCAAGTTCCACGACCGGAATTCCCTTTTCTTTTACCTGCTGGGCCTGGTCGACTGGCGGCTCCGCACGCTGCGGCTGCCCCGCGAGCTGACCAACAAGCAGGGCCGGACCCTCCGGGTCGGCATCGGCGAAACGCTGTCCGTGGAGGAACAGCTCCGGCATCCCGACGTGGCGGATTTCGGCCGCTGGCTGCGGGAGTCCGTCTACGGGATTCCGTTGAAATGAGGCAGGAACGGCCCTACAGGGCCGCGCCGGCGCCAACCAGGCGCGCGGCGTGCAGCTTTCCTTTGCATCGGCGCAGGACGGCGTCGGTCTCGTGCTGCGTTTCTGATTTATTTCCCGCTATAGCGGCCGGCGAAGAGAATCGCACCCGTGCTGGTCTCCGTAATCAGGTAGAGGAACGGGTGGTCGGCATGGAAGACGGCATTCTTCGGGGCGCCGCCAAAGGAGGTGTATTTCACTATACCGGCGGTCGAGACGGCGGAGGCTTCAGTCCCTTCCTCATCGACAGTGATGGCGGCGTCCTGCTGGACGAAACTCAGGCATAGGGCGTAATCGGACATCGCGAGGAAGTCCGCCTTGCTTTCGTCGAAGGCGTCGGGCATTCCCATTTTCGAAAGGATATCATTCAGGTTGATCTGGAACTTCGTTTCGAAACGGGGGAGCCAGAGGTCCACTTCGCAGGTGCTCAGGCCGCAGAGGACATCCTCGCCGGCGGAACCGCGGAGCGAGGCGACCACGTCGGCGATGCCGGCCTTGCCGGACGGGAGGACGACGGTCATCGCATAGGCGCCGTTACCGTAGGGGAGACGGACGACCTGGGCGTTGCGGGTTTCCTTATAGCTGAACTTCGCGTGCTGCTTCATCATCTTGACCTTGCCGGCTGTGCCGTTCTCCCGGGTGAAGGTCTCCGCGGCAGTCGCGTCCTTGTCGAAACTGTCCGTCCACCGGCTCTTGAAATAGACGGCGTTCAGCAGGTAGGCGAGCATGTCCGGGTCAACTTTATCCAGGACCTTGGGAATCATTCCGTGGGTCTTTTCGCCCGCCCAGCCGTTGATGGCTTTCAAGGACTTGGTGGAATTATTGAAATCCAGGTTGGAGACTTCGGCGGCATAGTAGTTCGCAACACGCGTCTGGTAGCTCTTCAGCAGGGGCCATCCGTCGTCGACGAAAATCGCGTTGGCGATTTCGAGCGTGGTCTTCTTATCTAGGGTGGGGAGCTGCTTCATCATGGCGAGGCAGTACTCGTCCACTGCATCCGCTTCCCCGGCGCCGTAGCCGAGGACCCGGCAGATCTGCGCCTCCGTCTCGTTCTGCGCCCCGTCCAGGAGCATCCCCAGCAGGAATTGGAGGCTCAGCGGGGAGATGACATAGTCCTTCAGCGACGCGGCGTTGACCTTGTCGAGGAAGTTGAATGCGAAGGCATTGCCGGGCTCGACGAAGGAGGCGGACTTTGTCGTCAGTTCCACCGTCTGGTACGGATTCTCACCGTCGTCTTCCGTGACGGACTTGTCGCAGGCGACGGCGGCCGCGAGCATCGACAGCGCGGCGAGGAGGATGAAAGAATGCTTGAGGCTCATACTTAATAGATGCATTTTCCCAATGCAAAGTTGCAAAGAAAGCGGGAGATTTGCGATATTTATCCCCATGAAACAGTAATATGGACAGAAGATTATTTATTAAGGCTTCGGCGGCGGCGACGGCGGCGCTGATGCTGGATTGGGAGAAGGCTTTTGCGGCCGGGACGGCGGATGCCGCGGTCGGGAAGGCGTGGAAGGGCTGGAAGAAGGGCCATTTCCAGGTGCACTTCATTTATACGGGTGTCGCGGAGTCGATGTTCATGCTCTTCCCGGACGGGACGAGCCTGCTGCTGGACTGCGGCGACCACAACGCCATCGGGCGCGGCAAGCTGGCGGTGCCGGTGCTGCCGGACGGCGGGCGCCACTCCGGCGAGTGGATCGCCCGCTACGTCGAACGCGTGAATCCGGGCGGGCGGAAGGTGGACTACATGATGCTGTCGCACTACCACAACGATCACGGCGGCGGGGAGACCTTCTATGCTTCGGAGGTCGAGCGCGACGGGAAGCCTTACTTCCTGAGCGGCTTTGCGCAGGCGGCGGAGACGCTGGAGTTCCGCAGGGCCTTCGACCGCTGCTACCCGGATTTCCAGGATCCGATCCCGCTGGTAGACGACGGCGCGCAGATGCGCACCCATATGACGAAGTTCTACGATTACATGCGGAAGTCCCGCGGGATGCAGGTCGAAAAGTTCCGCGTCGGCGAGGTTGATCAGGTAGCGCTGCTGCATAACCGCGCGAAATACAGGGACTTTTCCGTCCGCAACCTCTGCGGAAACGGCCGCATCGCCGCGCCGGACGGCCGGATCATCGACCTCTACGCGGAGCGCAAGAAGCATCCGCCGCGCAGCTTCAACGAGAACGGCATGAGTCTCGGCATGGTCTTCACTTACGGCGATTTCAAGTTTTATACGGCGGGGGACTTTTCCGACAGCTGGGCGCTGGAGGATGGGACGACCTTCCGGATCGAAGAGGCCCTCGCTGAGGTCTGCGGCAAGGCCAACGTCGCGAAGATCAACCACCATGGGCATTATTCGATGCCGCCGAAGCTCGTCGCGGCGCTGCAGTCGCAGGTCTATGTCAGCTGCGTCTGGGACCAGCTCCACAATGTCGCGCCCGTGATGGAGACCCTCGCGGACCGCTCCCTGTACCCCGGCGAGCGGATCATCTGCCCGGGCATCTTCCCGGCCGAGCGGCGCGAAGAAGACAAGGGCGCGCCCTGGCTCGCAGACATCGAACCTGCCGCTTTCGAGGGCGGCCACGTCGTCCTGGACGTCCCGCAGGGCGGCAAGACCTTCAGCATCACCTACCTGACCGCCGCCGACGAGTCCATGACCGTCCGCTCGGTCCTGAACTTCAATACCCGGTAATCCCTTTTGAATATGATGGTAATCGAGCATATCGGTGAACTGGCCGGCATTGTGCCGGAAGGCGTGCTGCGCAGGCAGGGCGCGGAGATGGATGAAACGGGGATCCTGCACAATGCGTGGATTGCCGTTGAGGACGGGAAGATCGCGGATTTCGGGACGGGAGACGCGCCGGCCGGCGGCGAGCGGATTGACGCGGCGGGCGGCATGGTGCTGCCCGCGTTCTGCGACAGCCATACGCACATCGTGTACGCCGGCAGCCGCGACGGCGAGTTCCTGGACAAGATCCGGGGACTGAGCTACGAGGAGATCGCCGCGCGCGGCGGCGGAATCCTGAATTCCGCCGACCTGCTCCACGGGACCTCCGAGGAGGAGCTATACCGCCAGGCGATGGTCCGCGTGCGCGAGATGATGGCCTGCGGCACCGGCGCGATGGAAATCAAGAGCGGCTACGGGCTGAATCCCGCGGACGAGATGAAGATGCTGCGGGTCATCCGCCGCATCCGGGAAAGCGTTCCCGCTGCGGTGAAGGCGACCTTCCTCGGCGCCCACGCCGTCGGCCGCGGCTATACCCATGAAGCTTATGTCCGGGAGGTGATCGCCATGACGCCGGAGGCGGCGACGCTCGCCGACTTTATCGACGTCTTCTGCGACGAAGGCTTCTTCACGCCGGAGGACACGGCGCGCATCCTGGAAGCGGGCGCCGCTGCCGGGCTGCGGCCGAAGATCCACGCCAACGAGCTCGCGGAGAGCGGCGGCGTGCAGGTGGGCGTGGCCCACGGGGCGCTCTCGGTGGACCACCTCGAGCGCGCCGGCGACGCGGAAATCGCCGCCCTGCGGGGATCGGAGACGATGCCGACGATGCTGCCGGGCTCCTCGTTCTTCCTCGGGCTGCCGTACGGCCGCGCGAAGGATTTCATCGCCGCCGGGCTGGGCGTCGCGCTGGCTTCCGATTACAATCCGGGCTCCTCGCCCGCCGGGGACATGCGCTTCGTGATGGCCCTCGGCTGCATCCGGATGCGCCTCACGCCGGTCCAGGCGCTGAACGCCGTGACGCTGAACGGCGCTTACGCGATGGGCCTGAGCGCCGAAACCGGCTCAATCACGCGCGGCAAGCGCGCCGACCTGATTCTTTCGACCCCGGGCTGGACGCTGACGAAACTGCCGTACCTGTACAGAAGTCCATTTATTCGGAAGGTATTCCTGCACGGCATTCCGGTTTAGCCGGCTTCCCTGTTTTTTGCCTTCGGCAGGCCCGGTCCCGGTCCTGCCGCGCCCGCCGCAGCCGTGGGCCTGGGCAAGGTCCCTTTTTGGATGGGGGGACCTTGCCCGCCTGTTTCTTGGAAAGTGGCCCTGGAGTAGCGTAGAAGGCTGTTTGACGCAAAAAGTGACGGGCAAGGTTCCAGGTGTCCGGCGCGAGGGGTTAGAGGTATTGTTCGCGGCGGATGAAGGTGACGGAATCCGCGATGTGGGGGTGCATGTAGGTGTCGTGGGAGAGGAAGGGGACGACGGTGCGGTAATCGGCGAAGATGCGCTCGAGGACGGGGGAGGTCTTCGCCGGGCGGCGGAACTCGAGGGCCTGGGCGGCGTTGAAGAGCTCGATGGCGAGGACCGTTTCCGTGTTGTCCACGATGCGGACGAGCTTGGTCGCGGAATTGGAACCCATGCTGACGTGGTCCTCCTGGCCCTGCGAGGAGGGGATGGAATCGCAGGAGGCGGGCCAGCAGAGGCCCTTGTTCTGGCTGACGATGCTGGCGGCCGTGTACTGCGGAATCATGAAACCGCTGTTCAGGCCCGGCTCGGCGACGAGGTACTTCGGGAGGCCGCGGACGCCGTTGATCAGCTGGAAGATGCGGCGCTCCGAGATGCTCGCGAGCTCGGACATCGCGATGGCGAGCGAGTCCATCGGAATCGCGATCGGCTCGCCGTGGAAGTTGCCGGCGGAGATGACCATGTCCTCGTCGGGGAAGATGTTCGGGTTGTCGGTCGCGGAGTTGATTTCGTTCTCAATCACGGACTTGACATAGAGGATGTTGTCCTTGACGGCGCCGTGGACCTGCGGGATGCAGCGGAAGCTGTACGGGTCCTGGACGTGCTCCTTCGGACGGTTGATGAGCTCGCTCCCTTCCAGGATTTCCTGGAAACGCTTGCCGGTCAGGATCTGGCCGACGTGGGGGCGGAGGTGGTGGGTCAGCGGGAGGAAGGGCTCGATGCGGCCGTCGTAGGCGTCCAGGGACATCGCGCCGATCAGGTCGGCCCAGCGGGAGAGGCGCATCGACTTCAGGATGGACCAGACGGCGTGGGCGCTCATGAACTGGGTGCCGTTCAGCAGCGCGAGGCCTTCCTTGGACTGGAGGGTGATGGGCTCCCAGCCTTTCTCGGCCCAGACTTCGGCGGCGGGACGGATGGAGCCCCGGTAGAGGACTTCGCCGAGGCCGATCAGCGGGAGGCTGAGGTGGGCGAGGGGGGCGAGGTCTCCGGACGCGCCGAGGGAGCCCTGCTGGTAGACGACGGGGAGGATGTCCTCGTTGAACATGTCGATGAGACGCTGGACCGTGATGAGCTGGGCGCCGGAATGGCCGTAGGAGAGGCTCTGGGCCTTCAGGAACAGCATCAGCTTGACGATTTCCGGGCGGACGGTCTCGCCGGCCCCGCAGGCGTGGGAGACGACGAGGTTGTGCTGGAGCTGGGAGAGCTCGCCGGCGGGTATCGTGACGTTGTACAGGGAGCCGAAGCCGGTCGTGATGCCATAGACGGGGCGGCCGATGTCTTCCATCTTGCTGTCCAGGTACTTGCGGCATTTGATGATGGCGGCGGTCGCTTCCTCGCCGAGGACGAGTTTCGCGTGGCCGTCGATGATTTCCTTCAGGCGTTCGAGGGAGAGCCTTTCGCTCGAAATGACATGAATCATGGCGTTAAAGAGATTTTTCGACTGCGCTCAAAATGACGGCGCGGATCAGGGTTTCATCGGCAAGGTTGGGGACGGTGACTTCGAGGCCGGGGGTGCGGGCCATTTCGCGGGCGATGGCGGTGCGGGCGCCGTCGTTGCGGGCCCAGCTGCGGCGGGCGATGCCGTTGTTCACGTCCCAGAACAGCATCTGGCGGATGTGGCGGGCGGCGTCGTCGCTGCCGTCGATGACCATGCCGAAGCCGCCGTTGATGACTTCGCCCCAGCCGACGCCGCCGCCGTTGTGGATGGAGACCCAGGTCGCGCCGCGGAAGGCGTCGCCGATGACGTTCTGGATCGCCATGTCGGCGGTGAAGCGGGAGCCGTCATAGATGTTGGAGGTCTCGCGGAAGGGGGAGTCCGTGCCGGAGACGTCGTGGTGGTCGCGGCCGAGGACGATCGGGGCAGTGATTTCGCCGCTGCGGATCGCGTCGTTGAAGGCGAGGGCGATCTTCGTGCGGCCCTCGCAGTCCGCGTAGAGGATGCGGGCCTGGGAGCCGACGACGAGGCGGTTGCGGCCGGCTTCCCGGATCCAGCGGATGTTGTCGCGCATCTGGCCGGCGATTTCCTCCGGGGCCGTCGCGGCGATTTCCGAAAGGACGCGCACGGCGATTTCGTCCGTCTTCGCGAGGTCCTCCGGCTTTTCGCTCATGCAGACCCAGCGGAACGGGCCGAAGCCGTAGTCGAAATACATCGGGCCCATGATGTCCTGGACATAGGACGGGTAGCGGAAGCGCCCGTCGGGCAGGAGGATGTCGGCGCCGGCGCGGGAGCTTTCGAGCAGGAAGGCGTTGCCGTAGTCGAAGAAATACATCCCGTCCGCGGCGAGGCGGTTGATTGCGGCGACGTGGCGGCGCAGGGACTCCTGGACGGCCTTGCGGAAGCGGTCCGGCTCCGCGGCCATCATCCGCTGGGATGCTTCCAGGCTGTAGCTGACGGGGTAGTAACCGCCAGCCCAGGGGTTGTGGAGGGAGGTCTGGTCGGAGCCGAGGTCGACGCGGATGCGTTCGTCGGCGAGGCGCTCCCAGAGGTCCACGACGTTGCCGACGTAGGCCAGGGAGACGACTTCCTTCGCGGCGACGGCCTTGCGGATGCGGGGGATGAGTTCGTCGAGGCTGTCGTGGAGTTCGTCGACCCAGCCCTGTTCGAAGCGCTTGCGCGCGGCGAGGGGGTTGATTTCCGCGGTCACGCTGACGACGCCGGCGATGTTGCCGGCCTTCGGCTGGGCGCCTGACATGCCGCCGAGGCCCGCCGTCACGAACAGCATCCCGCCGCGGTCATCCAGGTCCGCGCCGCCATTTCGAGCGCCCCCGCTGTCATTTCGAGCGCAGTCGAGAAATCTCTGCCGCAGCACCTTCCGGGCCGCGTTCATCACCGTGATCGTGGTGCCGTGGACGATGCCCTGGGGGCCGATGTACATATAGGAGCCGGCGGTCATCTGGCCGTACTGGCTGACGCCGAGGGCGTTGAAGCGCTCCCAGTCGTCGGGCTTGGAGTAGTTCGGGATGACCATGCCGTTGGTCACGACGACGCGGGGGGCGTCCCGGTGGGAGGGGAAGAGGCCGAGGGGGTGGCCCGAGTACATCGCGAGGGTCTGCTCGTCGGTCATGGTCGCGAGGTAGCGCATCGTGAGGCGGTACTGGGCCCAGTTCTGGAAGATGGCGCCGTTGCCGCCGTAGATGATGAGTTCGTGGGGGTGCTGCGCGACGCGCGGGTCCAGGTTGTTCTGGATCATCGCCATGATGGCCGCCGCCTGCCGCGATTTCGCCGGGTACTCGTCGATCGGCCGCGCGTACATGTCGTACGAGGGGCGGTAGCGGTACATGTAGATGCGGCCGTAGCGCTGCAGTTCTTCGGCGAATTCCGGGGCCAGGGCGGCGTGGAGGCGCTCCGGGAAGTAGCGGAGCGCGTTCCTGAGGGCGAGGACCTTCTCCTCCGCCGTCAGGATGTCCTTCCGCCGCGGCGCATGGTTCACCGCCGCGTCATACGGCTTCGCCTCCGGCAGCTCCGCCGGAATCCCTTCCAAAATCTCTCTTTGAAAATCAGTCATATTATTAAACATTCCTTGTAAAAAGATTTCTCGACTACGCTCGAAATGACAATGTGGTGCTCGAAATGACAATGTGGTGCTCGAAATGATGGATATGTGTTTTACAAGTTTTAGATGTCATTTCGACCGAGCGAAGCGAGTGGAGAAATCTCTGGCAATAAGTCTTTCCTCTCTTTATTCATCTGATCAATCAACCAGTCTTTCTTTTTCCTTGACCATTTCTTTAATTGTTTTTCCCTGTCAATAGCCTGGTCAATACTGGAATACTCTTCATAATAAACCAACTTGTCACAACAGTATTTCTCGGCAAAACCTGCATTGGTGCCAACTCTGTGTTCAAGTGTCCTTGCTTCCAGATTATCTGTTACTCCAATGTACAAGGTAGTGTCAGTCTTATTTGAAAGAATATATATCCAGTATTGTTTATGCATAAGAGATTTCTCCATGCGGTCCTTCGGACCTTAGTCGAAATGACAACAATTGTTTGGTGATTATTCCATGAAGTATCTAACTATAATTCAATATGATTGTTTACTGATTCCAGGACTTGTTCCTGGAGGTTGAGGGCGTCGGAGAGGATGGCGGAGGCGCGGGAGAGGAGGGGGGCGGCGGGGGATTTGTCGGCGAGGGAGGAGGCGTTGATGCGGACGTTGAGGGCGGCGCCGCGGATGGCGGCGGTCGCGGCGAGGGCGGCGACGCCGGCATCGGAGGCGGAGGCGGGGTTGCCGCTGCGCGCCATCTGGAGCGCGAGCGGCAGCGCCTTCAGCGCGGCCTCCATCGTGCGCAGCGGCACGGCGGCGGCGTGCAGCGTCGCGGCTTCGATCGCGGCGGCGCGGGCGGCCTTCTCCTCGTCCGTGCCTTTCGGCAGCCCGAAGGCGGCCATGATGCCGTCGAACGCGGCGGTATCCTCATCGACCAGGGCGGTCAGCTCGGCGACGAGCGCCTGCCCCTGCTCGGCGACATCGGAAAACTCCTTCCAGCGGTCGTCCCAGCCGCGCTTGTGGGCCGACAGGTTCGCGACCATCGTGGCCAGCGCGGCCCCGAGCGCACCCATGTAGGCGGACACGGAACCGCCGCCCGGTGCCGCGGATTCGGACGCAGTCTCGGCCGCGAAAGCCTTCAGGCTCATCCGGATCAGCCGTTCGCGCGCGGCCGCCTCCTGCTCGTCCTCCATCAGGAACTCGATCACCTTCTCCTTCGGGTCGAACGGCTTCAGGTCGTCCAGCGACATCGATTTCACGGCGATCTTCAGGATCTCCTCCTCGCTGACGCCCAGCGAGCGCTGCTGTTTCTCCAGGTAGAAGCGCCCGGCGTCCAGCAGCACGCGCTTCGGCACGAGGCCCACGATCTCGGCCCCGGTCACCCGCAGCCCGCGGGCCGCGGCGGCGCGGCAGACCTCCTCGTAGGCGACGTGGAGCGGGGTCGCCTCGATGTCCGTGATGTTCATCGAGACCTGCGCGATCCCGTATTCATCGATATACCAGCCGATGGCCTTGCAGCCCTTCAGCGTGCCGGGAATCCAAAGCTGGTTGCCGTCGGCGTCCTTCAGGAGCTTGCCGGTCAGCGAGCCGCCCTCGCGGGCCTTGCGGCCCTTTTCCCGCACGTCGAAGGCGACCGCCATCGCGCGGCGGGTCGAGGTCGTGTTGAGGTTGTAGTTGACGGCGACGAGGAAGTTGCGGGCGCCGACGTTCGTCGCGCCGCAGCGGGCGACGGTCTCGTTGTACCCGTCCCCGAAATCCGGCTTCCGCGCCGGGTCCGCCATCTTCTCCGGCAGGGCTTCGTATTCGCCCGCGCGGCAGACCGCGAGGTTCCTGCGCTCCGGGGTGAAGGCTGCGGCTTCGTAGCAGTAGCACGGGATGCCGAGTTCCCGGAACAGGCGCTCCGCGAGCGCGCGTGCGAGTTCGGCGCATTCCGCGAGGGTGATGCCGCTGACGGGGACGAGCGGGAGCACGTCGGTCGCGCCGCTGCGCGGATGGGCGCCGTGGTGCTGCCGCATGTCGATCAGTTCCTGCGCCTTCTGCGCGCCCCGGAACGCGGCTTCGACCACGTCTTCCGGCGCCCCGACGAAGGTCACGACCGTCCGGTTGGTCGCCTCGCCCGGATCCACGTCCAGCACTTTCACTCCCTTGACGGCGGCGATGGCCCCTACGATCCGGTCAATCACGCTCCTGTCCCTTCCTTCACTGTAATTCGGTACACACTCGACAATTCTTTTCATATCTGTCTCTTTTCTGATTCTGTCCGGATTATCTTCCGGCATAGTAATATGTATCCCTGAAACGTCGCTGCGCGACCCCTCCCTAAAGGGCCCCTCCCTCTTATGTTGCCGAGGGTGGCACAGTTTCAGGGATACATATTACTATGCCGGAAAAAACATCGGGTTACAACTTATAAAGATAATGATTTGTTTCAGTAATGTGGAGATTTGTTTTCATTTTCGCAGTAAAAGCGGAAATAAAGTATCAAAAACGGAGCGGAGGGCGGCGGGGTCGCGGATGATGCGGCGCAGGGCCTCGAGGCGTTCCGCGTTCGGGGACTCCGGAATCCAGAGCCGGAGGTAGCCGCCGTCGCCGTACTTCTCGCGGAGGTGGGCCCGGGTGCGCTCCCAGTGGCCTTCCGTGTCCAGCTCCGGGTAATGGTCCATCCCGTACTGGATCGTGCGCCGGATCACGGTCTCCGGATCGATCAGGCGGTCCGCCTCGGCCACGATGCGGCCGTAAACCGTGCGGGGCTCGCCGCCGGAGGCGCGGTGGTCCTCCGCCGCCTGCGCGGCCAGCTCCAGCCCCTCCGCTCCGAGGAGCTCCCGGAGCACGGCGTCGCCGCGGATGATACGCCCGGATTCAAGGTGGTGGGTCTTCCGGTCCACGGCGAGGCCCAGGTCGTGGCACGCCGCGGCCGCGTAGAGGATGTTCCGGTCCACGGCGTAGTACGGCGCCAGGTCCAGCGCCCGCGCGACGACCGCCCGGGCGTGGTCCTCCCGGTGGGCCGCGTCGAACGCGGCGTAGCGGGGGATGACGCTGCCCTCGAGGTAGCGGGCGAGGCGCGGGTCCGCGCCGAGCAGCTCCGCCGCGAGCAGCGGCAGGAGCCCCTCGTCCGCGGGGAGCCAGCGGACCTCGCGCAGCTGCTCGTACCCGAGCCAGCGCGCGGCCTCGTGCTCCCGCAGCTCGACCGCCGCCGACGCGAGCGTGCAGCGGTAGCAGTGCATCGTGAGGTGGAAAGCCGGATAATCCCATTCGACCGTCTCCAGCAGCGCCCCGACGCGGATTTCCGCGCCCAGCTCCTCCCGGATCTCGCGCACGAGCGCAGCTTCCGGGGTCTCGCCCGGCTCCATCTTTCCGCCGGGAAACTCCCACCAGTCTTTCCAGTCGCCGTACCCGCGCTGGGTGGCGAAAAACCGGTCCCCGTCGCGCAGGACGGCGGCCACAACTTCAATGCTTTTCTTCGGGTCCATCGGATTCGGGAATGTTCCTTACAAAGATAGTAAAAAAGGGGGTGGGTCGAACTTGGGAGAAAAGTTGTATATTTGCATCTGACCTGAATGGACATATGGAAAAACAGACGCACGTACTAAACAAGACCGAACTGCAGGAATCCCTGGGTATCAAGGGCTTCTTCGGGCGTCTCGTCGCCGGTGCGGCGTACCGTTTCCTGGAGCTGAAAGAAGTCAACCGGATCCACAAGAAATTCGCCGCCTACGACGGCCCGGAGTTCTCCGCCCACGTCCTCGAGGAAGTCGGCGTCTCCTATGAAATCCCGCCCGAGCAGCTGGCGAACATCCCCCGCGAAGGCGGCTTCTTCACCGTCTCGAACCACCATTACGGCGCCATCGACGGCATGGTCCTCAGCACCGTCGTCGGCCGCATCCGCCCGGACTACCGGATCCTCACGACCTTCCTGCTGGCGCTGATCCCCAGCCTGCGCGACAGCTTCCTGCCCGTCGACAATTTCGGCGGCGACGCGGCGAAGCGCAATGTCAAGGCCCTCCGGCGTGCCCTGGAGCACGTCGATGCGGGCGGCCCGCTCGGCCTCTTCCCGGCCGGCGAGGTGGCGACCCGCCAGAAAAAGGCCCTCCGTTCCTCCTACGGCGGCAGGAAAATCGTCGAAGACATCCCCTGGGCCGAGAACCTGGTCAAACTGATCCGCAAATCCGGCCTCCCGGTCGTCCCGATCTATTTCGACGGCGGCAACTCCGAGAATTTCCACCGCCTCGGCAGGATCCATCCGCGCCTGCGGACCGTCCGCCTGATCCACGAACTCTTCAACAAGCGCGGCACGACCGTCCAGGTCCGCATCGGAGCGCCGATCTCCCCGGAGGAAATCGCCGCCTACGACGTCCCCGCGCTCGGAAAATACCTCCGCAACCGCACCTACGCCCTGCAGGCCCAGTGCGTTGCAGCCTCCTCCGCTGCGGCAGAACCGCAGTGGGACGAGCCCGTCGCGGCGCCCACCGACCCCGAAAAGGTCCGCGCCGAAATCGCGCGCATCGAGGACCGCCGGCTCTTCGACATGGGCGACTACAGCTGCTACCTGACCGGCAGCGCCGACATCCCGGAAACGATGCGCGAGATCGCCCGCCTCCGCGAGGAGACCTTCCGCGCCGTCGGCGAGGGGACCGGCAAGGCCCTCGACACCGATGTCTACGACACCTACTTCCGCCAGATGGTCCTTTGGAACCGCACGGAAGGGGAGATCGTCGGCGCCTACCGCATCGGCATCGGCCCCGAAATGCTGCGGGACCACGGTGGCGTCCGGGGCTTCTACACGGCCAGCGAGTTCCGCTATGCGCCGGGCGTGGAGCCCCTGCTCGGCAAGTGCGTCGAGCTCGGCCGCTCGTTCATCATCGGAAAATACCAGCGCGAAGTCCTGCCGCTGAAGATGCTCTTCACCGGCCTCGCCGTCGTCGCCCTCCGCTCCCCGGAGTGCGAGTACTTCCTCGGCCCCGTCAGCATCTCCAACAGCATTCCCGACTTCTATAAAAGCTTGATTGTCTATTATCTGGAGCACGCGTTCCCGTTCCCGGAAGCGGAGAAGGTCGCCACGCCCCCGCATCCCTTCGTCCCCGATTACCTCGCGGTCAACCCGGCGGACCTCCTGTCCCGCCACCTCGACAGCCTCGACAGCTTCGACCGGCTGCTGAGCGCCATTTCCGACGGGAAATACCGGATTCCGGTGCTCGTGCGCCAGTATTTCAAGTTCCGCGCGAAGCTGATCTGCATGAATGTGGATCCGCTCTTCGCCGACAGCCTCGATGGCCTGATCCTGCTGCGATTCACCGACTACCCGGAGAATACCCTGCGGACCATCGTCCGTCCGCTGCCTCCGGAGATGCAGGAGGCCATCCTGGTCCGCTTCGGCTACGCGCCTACGGAATAACTTCAGCATGACGGAAAACCGCAAGACAGCAGTCATCGGTACCTATATGGGGTCGGCGGGCAGGGTGCCCGGCGCGGACCTCGGAGCCCGGCGGCTGAAGGAGTCCATCGCCTTCGGCGGCGCGGTGCGCGACGCGGGCGACATCATCCCCGCCGTCGATCCCGGCACCCGCAAGGGCCTCCGCAACCTCGACCGCGCCCTCGACGTTTCCTGCCGCCTGCGCGACCGGGCGGCCGACGCCTTCCGGGCCGGCGAGTTCGTGCTGAACGTCGGCGGCGACCACGCCTGCGCGCTCGGCTCGATCGCCGCGGCCTGCGCAGCCTTCGGCCCGGAGCATTTCGGCGTCCTCTACCTCGACGCCCACGGCGACATCAACACCCCGGAGACCTCGCCCAGCGGCAACATCCACGGCATGTCCCTGGCCGCCGCCCTCGGCTGCGGCGACCCGGAGCTCCAGGCGGTCGCGCCCGTCAAGGTCCGCCCCTGCAACGTCCTCTTCGCCGGCACCCGCGCCCTCGATCCCGGGGAGCAGGCGCTCGTGGACGAGGAACGGATGGGCGTAATCATGGCCCACGACATCCGTTTCTTCGGCGTCGAAGCCGCGCTGGAGCGCATTTGGAAGTTCCTCTGGGAGCGGCAGATCCACCATCTCCATTTCAGCATCGACATCGACGTCGTCGATCCGGGCGAAGCCCCCGGCACCGGCGTGCGCGTCAAGCACGGCCTCCGGGCGGAGGAATTCCTGGAAATCGTCCACGCCGTCCGCGGCCTCGACATCCTCCGCTCCGCAGACCTCGTCGAGTTCATCCCCGCCCTTGACCGCAAGGGCCGGACGGAGCGCCTCTGCCGGGAGGTGCTCGACGCTTTCCTCGCGTAGGCGGGGTTACCTTTCGTTTTTCAGGTTGGCCGTCTGGTAGAGGGCCTGCGCCTCGCGGAGCTGTGGGGCGGAAGGCCGGTCCAGCGGGGTTTCCGTGTAGCGGCCGTCCGGGGCCTCGGTGACTGCGAACTGGCGGACCTGGCGGACGGGGGAGAGGACGGTCAGGATGCCGTCGGCATAGTAGCCGAGGTCCTGGTAGGTCGCCATGAACGCGCGCTCGCGGAAGTCCGGGGCGAGGATGTCCCGGCCGTAGAAGGCAGAATCATAGGAGAAGTTCAGCAGCTGCAGCAGGGTCGGGACCAGGTCGATCTGGGAGCAGACCTTGCCGACCTCGGCGGGGGCGATGAAGCCGGGGGACCAGAGGAGGGCGGGGATGTGGTAGCAGTCCAGCGGGAGGCTGGTCTTGCCGGCGCTCGAGGCGCAGTGGTCCGCGAGGATGACGAAGACGGTTTCGCTGAACCAGGGCTTCCGGGCGGCCTCTTCGAGGAATTTGCCGAGGGCGTAGTCGGTATATTTGACCGCCGCCTCGCGGCTCATCGGATTGCCGTCGTAGGTGATGCGGCCGTCCGGGTAGGTGTAGGGACGGTGGTTCGAGATGGTCATGATGTGGCCCAGGAAGGGCTTGCCGGCGGCGTGGTCGGCGTCGAAGGTGCGGAGCGCGACGGCGTAGGAATCCTCGTCGCAGGTGCCCCAGATGTTGTCGAAGGTGATTTCGTCCCGGCCGAAGTCCTTCTTGTCCACGACGTCGTAGCCGTTGCCGCGGAAGAATTCACCCATGTTGTCGAAGTAGCTGTCCCCGCCGTAGAGGAAGCGGACGGCGTAGCCGCGCTCGCGCAGCAGGCTGCCCAGCGAGAAGAAGCCGGCGTTGTCCGGGCGCTTGACGAGGCTCTCGCCGGCGCTCGGCGGGAGGCTGAGGGAAACGGCCTCCAGGCCGCGCACGGTCCGGTTGCCGGTCGCGAAGAGGCGGGTGAACCAGAGGCCCTCGCCGGCGAGCCGGTCGAGGTTCGGGGTCAGGCCCTCCGTGTTGCCGAAGTGCGCGAGGAAGTCGGCGCTCAGGCTTTCGACCGTGATGAGGACGATGTTCTTGCGGAGCTCCGGGCCTTCGTTCTCGATGCGGGCGACGCCCGATGCGTCCTGGCCCGTCAGGCGCTGCCGGAGCGCTTCGGCCTCCGCGTCCGGGAGCAGTTCATAGAACTGCCTGTATTCCAGTTTGTTGCCGGTAAAGGCCTCGAGGAAGTCCCAGCAGCCGTTCTGGCTGATCTGGGTCGCATAGAGGCTGGGGAAACTGATGCCGCGGTAGCCGTGGTGGAGCCAGAGGGCGCCGCCGGCGGCGAGGGCGGCGAGGAGGGCGAGCTGG
>JAFRVZ010000057.1 GCA_017438265.1 Bacteroidales bacterium | reverse complement strand
TCCTGAGCCAGGATCAAACTCTTCTTTGTATAATTTTTATTTCACTAAGCTTGTCCTGACGCTTTCAATTTCCAAAGAAATCAACGCTCTCGATTCATTTGTTCTCGGTACTTGTTGTACTTGTTCTTTCCAGTCTTGTCAATGATCTTCGTAAGAAAATCCCGCTCGTTGTCCAAGCGGGATTGCAAAGGTACACCTATTTTTTAAACCTGCAAAAGAAACCGTACTTTTTTTTAGGGAATTTTACTCTTTTTTTAGGGCCATCCGGGCACGGAGCTCCCAGGTACGGATCTTATCCTTGTATAAGTTATTGGCATTCACCTTCTCCGGGGAAAGCGCCGCATCGGAGTTGCCGTCCCAGCGGCGGCAGTTGTACATCACCTCGTAGATCCGGCCGATCCGGTACTCCCGGGAAACCCGCAGTCCGACGGCATAATCCTCGCCGTATTTGGTCACGGGGAAGTTCAGTTCGCGCAGCAGCGGGACGTAGAATCCGCGCGGGGCGCCGAGGCCGTTGATGCGGAGCGCGTTGTTGCGCCCGTTCTCCGGGGTCCATTCGCGGTGGTCGATGACGCCCGGCGGCAGCGGATTCCCGTCGAAATCGGTCATCTGATAGGTCCCGACGACCATCGCGCACCGCTGCTCGCGGAAGGCGGCGACAAAGCGCGCGACGGTATGGGTATCGGAATAGGTGTCGTCCGAATCAAGCTGGAGGGCGAAGCGGCCGCAGCAGGGATGGTGGAGCGCGGCGTTCCAGTTGCCGCCGATGGCGTGGTAGGTCGGGTCCTGGGCGATGTAGACCAGCCGGGGATCGGAGGTGAAGCGGCGGATTACGTCGACCGTCCCGTCGGTCGAATTGTCGTCCACGACGATGACGTTGAAGGGGAAATCCGCTTCCTGGGACAGCGCGGAGGCGATGGCGTCGCCGATGGTCCTGACGCGGTTCTTGCAGGGGATGATGACGGAGGCCTCGTATGCAAAATCGCCCCCGTCGAAGGTGACGGGCTTGAAAACGGGCGGCAGGTAGCCGCCGATGGCTTTCAGGTGGGCCGTGCAGGCCTGCTCCATTTCGATCTGGACCTCGCGGTTGCGCGGGTTGACGTAGTCGAACTGCTTCTCGCCGGATTTCCGCGTGTCGGTCTGCACGTCATAATATAGGTATTCGTTGATGTGCTCGAAGCGGCCGAGGCGGGAGACGCGGAGGCGCAGGTCGTAGAGGCCCGCGAAGCGGTACTCTGCGTCCATCTGCGCGACCGCCGTCTGCAGCGCGTCCGTCCGGAAGAGCAGCACGGTCCCGAAATCGAAGTCGTCCCGCAGCGACCCCTCCTGGTAATCGATCACAGGCGCTTCCGAGACGGCGCCGCCGATGAGGTCGAAATGGTCCGCGTAGACCAGCACGGCGCCGGTGTCGCGGGCGACCTGCTCCATCCGCCCTTCGGCGGAAACGACCCAGCGGAGGTCCGATTCCTTGGTATGGAGCATCACATAGGGAGCCGTCGCAGCGGCGGCCACCTCCCGCAGCCGCGACGTCGGGCAGAGGAGGGGGATCTGGAAAAAGTCAGTCATGGCGGATCAAGGATATTTTCTGCAATATAACGATATTATTTCATATATTTGCAGACCTATGGACAGCAAACTGGTCATCATTCCGACGTACAACGAGATCGAGAACATCGAAGCCATCCTCCGGAGGGTCCTTTCCCTCGAAGGCGGCTTCGACGTCCTCGTCATCGACGACAACTCCCCGGACGGGACCGCGGACAAGGTCCGCGCGCTCCGAGAGGAGTTCCCCGGCCGCCTGCACCTCGTGTGCCGCCCGGGCAAGCTCGGCCTCGGAACCGCCTACATCCAGGGTTTCCGCTGGAGCCTGGAACACGGCTATGACTACACCTTCGAGATGGACGCGGACTTCTCCCACGACCCGGACGACCTGCCGCGGCTGTATGCGGCCTGTGCGGAAGGCGGCGCCGACCTCGCAATCGGCTCCCGCTACTGCAAGGGCGTCAGCGTCGTAAACTGGCCGATCGGGCGCATCCTGATTTCCTACTTTGCGTCCGTCTATGTCCGTAAGATCTTGCGTTTCAAGATTTTCGACAGCACCGCCGGCTTCCTGTGCTACCGCCGCCGGGTCCTGGAGACCATCGACCTGGACGCCATCCGGATGAAGGGCTACGGCTTCCAGATCGAGATGAAATACACGGCCCACCGCCTTGGCTTCCAGATCGCCGAAGTCCCCGTCATCTTCATCGACCGGCAGGTCGGCACCTCGAAGATGTCGAGCGGCATCTTCGGCGAAGCCTTCTGGGGCGTCCTGAAACTGCGTTTCCGCCAGTTCCAGCCGAAAAAAGCTATTTGACCAGCCGCAGGGAAATCCTGCCCCGTTCCAGATCCACGGCAGTCACGCTGACGCGGATCTTCTGGTGGAGTTTGAGCACCTTGGAGGGATCCTGCAGGCGCGGGACACCCATCTGGGAGACGTGGATCAGGCCATCGTCGTGGACGCCGATGTCCACGAACGCACCGAAGGCCGTCAGGTTCGTCACGATGCCGGGCAGTTCCATCCCGACCTTCAGGTCCTCGATCGAATGGACGTCGTCCGAGAAAGCGAAGGCCTGCGCCTCTTCGCGCGGGTCCAGCCCCGGTTTCCGCAGCTCCGCCAGGATGTCCTGCACCGTCGGGAGGCCGAAATCCCCGCCGACGTACCGCTGCGGGTCAATCTTTTCGCACAGGGCAGCATTGCCGACCAGCTCCCGCGTCGGAACACCGAGGTCCGCCGCCATCCGGTCCACGAGCGGATACGCTTCGGGATGGACCGCGGAGTTGTCGAGCGGATTCAGTCCGTCCCGCACGCGCAGGAAGCCCGCGCACTGCTCGAAGGCCTTCGCCCCGAGGCGCGGCACTTTCCGCAGCTCCTCCCGCGAGCGGAAGGCGCCGTTCTGCGTACGCCAGGCGACGATGTTGCCCGCGAGCGCCGGCCCGATGCCCGCAACATAGCGCAGCAGGTACGGACTCGCCGTATTCAGGTTCACGCCGACCCGGTTCACGCAGGATTCGACGACGTTGTCCAGTTTCTCCCGCAGCAGCGCCTGGTCCACGTCGTGCTGGTACTGCCCGACGCCCAGGTTCTTCGGGTCGATCTTCACGAGCTCGGCGAGCGGGTCCATCAGGCGCCGGCCGATCGAGACGGCGCCGCGCACGGTCACGTCCTCGTCCGGGAATTCCTCCCGGGCGACGTCGGACGCGGAATAGATCGACGCGCCGTCCTCACTGACCGTCCAGACGCGGCAGCCCTCCGGGAGCGCGACCTTCTTCATGAACTCCTCCGTCTCGCGCGAAGCGGTCCCGTTGCCGATGGCGACCGCCTGCACGCCGTATTTCTCCAGCAGCCCCGAAACCGCGACGATCGACTTGACCTTCTCGTTCTGCGGCGGATGGGGATAAATGATTTCATGGTGCAGCAGGTTCCCCTGCTCATCCAGCACGGCGAGCTTGCAGCCGTTCCGGAAGCCCGGATCGATTGCCAGGGTCCGCTTCTGGCCCACGGGCGCGGACAGCAGCAGCTGCGTCAGGTTCTCGCCGAAGACGCGGATGGACTCGACGTCCGCCTTCTCCTTCGCCTCGCGCAGCACCTCCCCCGCGATGGACGGCTCGAGCAGCCGCTTGTAGGCGTCCTCCACGGCCAGGTTGATCTGCTCCGCGAGCTCCTTCGACGGATACGCATGCTCCTGGCAGAAGTCATAGTACATTTTCCGGGTGCAGCGCTCCGGGTCGGCGTCGATGCTGACGGAGAGGATCCCCTCCCCTTCCGCGCGCAGGATCGCGAGCAGGTTGTGGGAAGGAATGCGCTGCAGGGGCATCGTGAAGTTGAAATAGCTGCGGTATTTGCCGGCCTCCGGCTTGTCCGCGGCCGCGCGGGTCTGCCGGGAGACGATGCGGCGGCTGCGGAAGATGCCGCGCAGGGTCTCGCGGACGGAGGCGGTCTCGCTCAGGCGCTCGGCGATGATGTCGCGCGCGCCCGCCAGCGCCTCCTCGACGCTCCCGACCTTGTCGGACAGGTAGCGTTCCGCCTCGCGGTGCGGGCTGGCCGTCTCGACGCGGAACATCTTGTCCGCCAGCGGCTCCAGCCCCGCCTCCTTCGCCGCGGTCGCCCGCGTGCGCCGCTTCGGCCGGTACGGCAGGTACAGGTCTTCCAGCTCCCGCGCATCGACGCAGCGCCCGATCTGCGCGCGGAGTTCCTCCGTCAGCGCCCCCGCCGCCTCGATGTTCCCGAGCACAGTCGCCTTGCGCTTCTCCATTTCCGCGAAGACGTCGGCGTAGTGCTTGATCTCTGCCACGCTGGCGTCGTCCAGCCCGCCCGTCTTCTCCTTGCGGTACCGGCTGATGAAGGGAATCGTATCCCCCTCCTCGAACATATGGACGCAATTCTCGACCTGCCAGTCCTTGACCTGCAGCCGCTCTGCGATGTGCCTGATATAGATGTCTTTCATCAGTCTTGAGAGATGGCCTTCAACTCTTCCCGGTAGGCCAGCAAAATCCGGGATTTGGACATAAAGCCCAGGTATTTCATCCCGTCGGTCACGACCGGCAGGCGCCACGCATCCGTGCGCTCGAACTTCTTCAGCACGTCCTCGATCTTCTCGTCCACATAGACATACGCGGCCGGCTGCTCCATGATGTTGCGCACGCGGAGTTTGTCATACAGGTCACTCCGGAACATGATTTTCCGGACGGAATCGATGTCGATGAGTCCCTGGAACCGCCCCTCCGCGTCCAGCACCGGGAACACGGCGGCGTTGCTCTGCGAAATGACGGGAATCACCTCCCGCAGCGAGGCGTCCACCGGAATCCGGGGATACTTGTCCCGCACCAGGTCGGCCGTCTTCAGCAGCGTCAGGACCGCCTGGTCGCTGTCGTGCGTCAGCAGCTCGCCCGTCTTCGCAATCCGCTTGGTATAAATCGAATACTTCTCAAAAATCCGCGTCGTGCCATAGGAGATCGTCGCCGCGATGATCAGCGGGACCAGCAGCCCGTAGCCGCCCGTCGTCTCCGCGATCAGGAAGATCGCCGTCATCGGCGCCTGCATCACCCCCGCCATCAGCGCGGCCATCCCCACCAGCGTAAAGTTCTGTTCCGGCACCGAAATCCCGGCGCCGCCCAGCAGCAGGTTCAGCGCCCGTGCGACCAGAAAGCCCAGGACAGCGCCCTCGAACAGGGTCGGTCCGAAAGTACCGCCGACGCCCCCGCCCGCGTTGGTCAGCGTCATCGCAAACACCTTCAGCAGGAACACCAGCAGGAAAAACAGCGGAATCGCCCAGCCCCGCCCCAGCGCGACCGCCAGGAACGAGGAAGCGTCCTTCGAAGGCTCATACCCCTCTTTCAGCAGCCCCACCAGGCTGTCATACCCCTCTCCGTACAGGCTCGGGAACAGGAACAGCAGCAGTCCGAGCGCCACCGCACAGATGAGCCACTTCCAGTAAACCCCGGCCTTGAAATGCGCGACCCGGTCTTCGAGCCAGAGCGTGACCCGCGTAAAGTAGAGCGAGCCGAAGCCCGCCATGATGCCCAGCACGATATAGAACGGGATGTTCCCCATCGAGAAAGGCGTGATGTTGCACTGGAACACGGCGGCCTGCCCGTTGAACAGGTAGGCGACCACGGTCGCGGAAACCGTCGAGAGCAGCAGCGGCAGCAGCGAAGTCATCGAAATGTTGAAGAGCAGGATCTCCATCGTGAAGAGCACGCCGGCCAGCGGGGCCTTGAAGATCCCCGCGATCGCGCCCGCCGCGCCGCAGCCCAGCATCAGCGTGATGTCCCGGTAGGACAGCTTCATGAAGCTCGCGAAGTTGGAGCCGATCGCCGCGCCGGTCAGGACGATCGGCGCCTCGGCGCCGACTGAGCCGCCGAAGCCGATCGTCACCGCGCTGGCCGCCATCGACGACCACATGTTGTGGGGCTTGATCCGGGATTCGTTCTTCGAGACGGCGACGAGGACGCGGGTCACGCCGTGGCCGATCCGGTCGCGGATGACGTAGCGGACGAGCAGCAGCGACAGGAGCATGCCGACGCCCGGGGAAATGAGATACTGCCAGTTGTAGGAGGAGGTCGGCAGGCCATCCACGAAGGCGCGGACCAGCGCGATCAACTTGGTCAGGACGACGGCCGAGAGGCCGGACGCCAGGCCGACTGCCAGGGAAAGGATGAGCAGCTTGTTGCGCTCCGGGAGACCAGTGAGGAACGCTCTAAACCTCGCTGGAATCGTCGTCGCCGCCATACTGGGAGATATTGTCGTCCGGGAGCGTCTCGTTTTCGGAGTCGCTGTTGCCGGCGCCGGCCACCTGCTCGTTCTCGGCTTCCTCTTCGCCTTCGAGCCACTTCTCGATGTCGTCGATGTCGTCGGTCTTGACCTTGATCTTGACCAGGTAGATGGCGTCGGGAATCTCCACGGTTACCGCATAGAATGGCGTTCCGTCAGGTTTGGTGTACTTGACAAGTTCGGGAAGGTAGTCGCTGAAGCCCTTCGGGTATTTCTCGTCGAAAGCCGCGGCCAGTTCTTCGGACATGTTCTCAAAACTTACAACGTGACGTTTTTTCTGATCAGGTGCCATACACAGATAGTTTGCAGGTTAGATTTGCTCTGCAATAATAGGACATTTTTGGTAATGCTACAATCTTTCCTACTTTTTTTTGAAGAAAAATGATTTCTGCATTTTTTTCCGCTCCGGATCGCGTTCCACGAAGACCGGTTCCATCGTCCGCGGGTCGATGCCCGTATAGAACATCACGGAGGAAGTCGTCATCGGCGTCGGCGTGAAATCCTGCACCTGGTCCATCCAGATCCCCTTCAGGGCCGGATGGTGGGCGAGGTTCTCCATGTCGTGCATCGTGCAGCCCGGATGGGAGGAGATGAAGTAGGGCACGAGGCCCACGTGGGTGCCCGCCTCCCGGTTGACCTTGTCGAACTCGCGGCGCAGCCGCTCGAATAGCCGGAACGAAGGCTTCGCCATGTACCGGAGAACCTTGTCCTCCGTGTGCTCCGGCGCGACCTTCAGGCGCCCGGACGTATGTTCCAGGACCAGCTCCCTGAAATACGGGTACGAACTCTCGTCCACGAAGCCGGTCTTCTCGTCGAGGAAGAGGTCGTAGCGGATGCCGCTGCCGATGTAGGCGTGGCGGATTCCCTTGACGCCGAGGACCTTGTGGTACAGCTCCCGCACGCGCTTGTGGGAGCGGTCGAGGTTGCGGCAGGGCGAGGGGAAGAGGCAGGACTTGCGGCGGCACACGTCGCACAGCGCCGGATCCTTTCCTTTCATCCCGTACATGTTGGCCGTCGGCGCGCCGAGGTCGGAGATGTTGCCGGCGAAGCCGGGCAGGGAGCAGAGCGCTTTCGCCTCCTTCACGATCGACGCCTCGCTGCGGTTCTGGATGAACTTGCCCTGGTGGGCCGCGATCGTGCAGAAATTACAGCCGCCGAAGCACCCGCGGTGGGTGTTGATCGAATACTTGATCATGTCGTAGGCCGGGATGCGCTTGCCCTTGTAGCGGGGGTGCGGGAGTTTGGTGAACGGCAGGTCCCAGAAGGAATCCATCTCCTGCTCGCTGGCGGGCGGATAGGGCGGGTTGATCTGGACGTAGCCGTCGCCCACGGGCTCGATGATGGTCTGGGGGTGCATCATGTTGGCGTGGGTCTCGATCTCGTGGAAGTTGCGCGCGAAGGCTTCCTTGCTGCGGAGGCATTCCTCGAAGGAATGGAGGAACAGCGCGTCCCGGAGCCGGCTTTTCCCGCTCATCAGGAAGGCGAGCTGCGGGATTCTGCGGATGTCGGAGGCATTCCTGCCGGCCTCGATCGCGCGCGTCAGCTCCAGCATCGGGCGCTCCCCCATCCCGTAGCAGAGCCAGTCCGCCTTGCTCGCGACCAGGATCGAGGGCATCAGCCGGTCCTGCCAGTAGTCGTAATGGGTCACGCGGCGCAGCGAGGCCTCGATGCCGCCGATGACGACCGGGACATCCGGGTAGAGCTTCTTCAGGATGTTGCTGTAAACCGTGACGGCGTAGTCCGGCCGCTGGCCGGCCCGCCCGTCGGGCGTGTAGGCGTCGTCGTGCCGCAGGCGCTTCGACGCCGTGTAGTGGTTCACCATCGAATCCATCGCGCCGGAATTGACGGCGAAATACAGGCGCGGGCGCCCGAGCTTCCGGAAGTCACGCAGGTCGTCGCGCCAGTTGGGCTGGGGTACGACGGCGATGCGGTACCCGAATTTCTGCAGGTACCGCGAAATGCACGCCGTTCCGAAGGACGGATGGTCGACGAAGGCGTCTCCGGTGAAGAAAATGATGTCGATGTAATCCCACCCGAGCGCCTCGACTTCCTTCACGGAAGTCGGGAACATATAATCCATATTACATTCTGTCAGGCAGCTGGATGCCGAGGATGCCCATCGCCTTGCGGAGCACGCAGGCGACCGTCCCGATCAGCACGAGCCGGGCCTCGAGCAGGGCGCGGTCTTCCTCGCCCAGGATCGGGGTCTCGTGGTAGTACTGGTTGAATTCCTTGGCCAGGTCGTAGGCGAAGTTCGCGATGACGGCGGGCGAGAAGGCGGCGGCGCCCTCCGCGATCTTCCGCGGATAGGCATTCAGGATCTTCAGCAGGCGCATCTCCTTGGGGTTCAGCGCGATGCCTTCCGCGATACGCGGGGTGATGCCGCGCTCTTCCGCCTTGCGGAGGATGCTCTTGATGCGGGCGTGGGTGTACTGGATGAAGGGGCCGGTGTTGCCGTTGAAGTCGATGGACTCCTTGGGATTGAAGAGCATCTTCTTCTTCGGGTCCACCTTGATGATGAAATACTTCAGCGCGCCGAGGCCGACCATGCGGTAGAGGCTGTCTTTTTCCGCTTCGGTCAGGCCGTCCAGCTTGCCGGCTTCCTCGGAAGTCGCCTTCGCTTCCTCGTACATCTTCTCGATCAGGTCGTCGGCGTCCACGACCGTGCCCTCGCGGGACTTCATCTTGCCTTCCGGGAGCTCCACCATGCCGTAGGAGAGGTGGTAGATCTGGTCCGCCCAGGCGAAGCCGAGCTTGCCGAGGATCAGCTTGAGCACCTGGAAGTGGTAGTTCTGCTCGTCGCCGACGACATAGACGTGGGAATCGAGCTTGTACTCGGAGAATCGGCGCTCGGCCGTGCCGAGGTCCTGGGTGATGTAGACCGAGGTCCCGTCGGAGCGGAGCAGGAGCTTGCGGTCCAGCCCGTCGGCGGTCAGGTCGCACCAGACGGAGCCGTCCGCCTCGCGCACGAAGACGCCCATATCGAGGCCCTTCTGCACCAGTTCCTTGCCGAGCAGGTACGTCTGGGATTCATAGTAAACCTTGTCGAACGTGATGCCGAGGGCCTTGTAGGTCTGCTCGAAGCCGTCGAAGACCCAGCCGTTCATCTTCTGCCACAGGGCGCGGACCTCCGGGTCCCCTTCCTCCCACTTGACGAGCATCGCGTGGACGTCGTCGAGCACGGAGGGATCTTCCTTCTCCATCTGGGCATAGGCGACGTAGCAGTCGCCGACGAGGTGGTCGCCCTTCTTGCCCGTGCTCTCGGGCGTCGCGCCGTTGAAGCGCTTCTGCCAGGCGTACATCGACTTGCAGATGTGGACGCCGCGGTCGTTGACGAGGGTCGTCCTGATGACGTGCTCGCCGCTGGCCGCAAGGAGCCGGGAGACGGAGTCGCCGAGGAGGTTGTTGCGGATGTGGCCGAGGTGGAGGGGCTTGTTCGTGTTCGGGGACGAGAACTCGACCATCACGTTGCGGCCCGTGGGAGGCAGCTGGCCGAAGTCCGGGTCGGCGGCGATGGCGCCGAAGAGCTCCGTCCAGAACAGGTTCGACAGGCTGATGTTCAGGAAGCCCTTGACGACGTTGAAGCCGTCCACTTCCGGGACGTTCTCCTGCAGCCAGCCGCCGATCGCGGCGCCGGTGACTTCCGGCGAGCTGTGGGAGACGCGTAAAAGCGGGAAGACGACCAGAGTATAGTCGCCTTCGAATTCTTTGCGGGTCGGCGCGACCTGCAGGGTCGCGGCGTCCATGTCCGCGCCATATAAGGTCCGGATGGCCTCGGCGGCCCTGGACGCAAGGAATGATTCGGGTGTCATGCTATCCCAGATAAGTTTTCAACAGTTTGCTCGCGCTCGGTTTCTTGAGCTTGCGGATCGCCTTCTCCTTGATCTGGCGGACGCGCTCGCGGGTCAGGTCGAGCCGCTCGCCGATCTCCTCGAGGGTCATCTCCTGGCAGCCGATGCCGAAGAAGGACTTGATGATTTCCCGCTCACGGGGCGTCAGGATCTGGAGGGCGCGCTCGATCTCGGTGCTGAGCGACTCGCTCACGAGGCCCTTGTCGGCCATCGGGGAATCGTCGTTCGGCAGGATGTCGAGCAGGCTGTTGTCCTCGCCTTCCACGAACGGCGCATCGACGGAGACATGGCGGCCGGAGACGCGCAGCGTGTCGGCGATCTTGTCCTTCGGGACCTCGATCATCTCGGCGAGCTCCTCGTTCGAGGGCTGGCGCTCGTTCTCCTGCTCGAAGCGGCCGAGGGCCTTGTTGATCTTATTCAGGGATCCCACCTGGTTCAGGGGAAGCCGGACGATGCGGCTCTGCTCCGCAAGGGCCTGGAGGATCGACTGGCGGATCCACCAGACGGCATAGGAGATAAACTTGAACCCGCGGGTCTCGTCGAATTTCTCGGCGGCCTTGATCAGGCCGAGGTTGCCCTCGTTGATCAGGTCCGGGAGGCTGAGGCCCTGGTTCTGGTACTGTTTCGCAACGGATACCACGAAGCGCAGGTTCGCCCTTGTCAACTTGTCCAGGGCGGCCTTGTCGCCCTTGCGGATTTTCTGGGCCAGTTCAACTTCCTCCTCCGGAGAGACGAGCTCTTCGCGACCGATCTCCTGGAGATACTTGTCGAGCGCGGCGCTCTCACGGTTGGTGATGGATTTGGTAATCTTTAATTGTCTCATCTTTGCTAGTCAGCGGTTTTCCTATTCGTCTTTGCCGAAGCCGAAGTAGGAAGCTCTGCCGCTGGCGCTGACGCCTTCGATGAAGACGGCGCGCTTGCTCTTGTTCGCGATGTCGACCACCTGTTTCGCATTCTCGACGGGCTGGTCGTTGACATACTGGATCACGAACCCTTCGCTGGCGCCTGCCTCACGCATCTTGCCCGAGCCGAGCGAGACGATCTCGACGCCTTTCTTCAGGCCGAGCCTGGAGAGGGTCTCCTTCGAGGCCGGGGCGAGTTTCGCGCCGTAGAAGGCGACTGCGCCGTCCTCGTCGACCGTACCGTTCTTCGCTTCACCCGCCGCTTCCTGGAACACGAGTTCCTCGGTGCGCTCGGAGCCGCTGCGGACAAACTTGATCTCGGCCTTGTCTCCGGGGTGGAAACTGTTGACCTTTTCCTGGAGGGCGGACATGTTGTTGACCTTGGCTCCGCCGAGTTCCAGAATCACGTCGTCTTTCTTCAGGCCGGCCTTGTCGGCGGTGCTTCCTTTCTGGACTTCGTTAATATATACGCCGTTCAGGGAAGAAAGTTTCAACTCTTTCGCAATTTCGTCGGTCAGGTTTCCGCCGGTGATGCCGAGCATCACGCGCCGGACCTGTCCGAAGTCGATCAGGTCTTCCGCAATCTTGCGGACGATGTTCGAAGGGACCGCGAAGGAATAGCCGGAATAGGAGCCGGTCTGGGAGATGATCGCCGTGTTGACGCCGACCAGCTCGCCGGCCTTGTTGACGAGGGCGCCGCCGCTGTTGCCGGGGTTGACGGCCGCGTCGGTCTGGATGAAGGATTCGATCTTGAGTTCGCTGCCGGAGCGCTGGCCCATCGCGCGGCCTTTCGCGCTGACGATGCCGGCGGTGATGGTGGAGCGCAGGTCATACGGGCTGCCGATCGCGAGGACCCATTCGCCGAGGCGCAGGTTGTCGGAATTCGCGAAGGGGATCGTCGGGAGGCCGTCCGCCTCGATCTTGATCAGGGCGACGTCGGTCGCCGGGTCGGTACCGATCACGTGGGCCGGGAAGGTCTTGTTGTTGTTCAGGGTCACGTTGATCTCGGTCGCGTTCTCGACGACGTGGTTGTTCGTAACGATGTAGCCGTCGGAGCGGATGATGACGCCGGAGCCGCTGCCCTGGGTGAGCCGGTCACGCGACTGCGGGGCCTCGTCGCCGAAGAAGAAGCGGTAGAACGGGTCGATCTGGTAGTTCTGGGTCTGGCGGACGGTCACGGCCACATAGACCACGGCGTCCACGGCGGATTCCGCCGCATAGGTGAAGTCCGGATAGTCAGTCTGTGCCAAATTGACAGTCCGGTATCTGGCTCCGTCGAAGGAGGCTGCGTCACTGCTGTTGAAGGATACGTCCTGCGAAGCATTCGCACGGACGGCGGTCCTGACGATTCCGTAGGCGGCAAGGGCGCTCAGGATCACGGAGAGGACCACGGTCATTGCATTCTTTTTCATATGCGTTGTCTTTTTAGTTTAGATTCACGTTTTGACAGAGCGAGTAAAAAGTCAAAATATGTGCCAATGTTTCCTGCAATTTTGTTATATTTGTGCGATAAATTGATTTTTGATATGAAATTCACCGTTTCGAGCGCAGAACTGCTCAAAGGCATAATGGATGTGTCGAAGGCCATCCCCGCGAAATCCGCATTACCCATCCTCGAGAACTTCCTTTTCGTCCTCAGCGGCAATGAGCTGCAGATCACGGCCTCCGATTCGGAGCTGACGCTCCGGACGTCCGTCCGCGTCGACGGCACGGAAGAGGAAGGCAGCATCGCCGTGCCGGCGCGCCACATGACCGACCTCCTCAAGGCCCTTCCGGACCAGCCGATCAGCATCCGCACCCTCGGCGGCAACGCCTCCTTCGAGTGCGCCTGGGCGAACGGCAATTCGACCCTCCCCTACTTCCCCGCCGCGGACTACCCGGAGATCAAGGGTGCCTCCGCCGACGCCGAGCAGATCGAATTCGGCGCGCAGGACCTGCTGGACGGCATCGGCAGCACGATCTATGCGACCGCCGACGACGAGATGCGTCCCGCGATGAACGGTATTTTCTTCGACATCGACGTGGATTCGACGACCCTCGTGGCCTCCGATTCCCATAAGCTGATCTGCTATACGACCGCCGGCGTGCGCTGCGCGCAGAAGTCCTCCTTCATCCTCCACAAGAAGGCCGCCGCCGTCCTCAAGTCCATCCTCGGCAAGGACGACGACGCCGTCGTGATCCGCTTCGACGCCAACACCGTCGAATTCACCTTCGGCAAGACCACGATGATCTGCCGCCTCGTCGTCGGCAAGTTCCCCAAGTACCGCGACGTGATCCCGCAGAACAACTCGAACGTCCTGCGCATCGACCGCGTCCAGCTCCTCAACGTCGTGCGCCGCATCGCCGTCTGCGCGAACAAGGCTTCGAACCATATCAAGCTCGACCTCAAGCCCGGCCAGCTCGAAATCTCCGCCCAGGACCTCGGCTTCGCCCTCGCCGCCTACGAGAAAGTCGGCTGCGACTACAGCGGCGACGACCTGACGATCGGCTTCAAGTCCTCGTTCCTCTCCGACATCCTCGGCAACATGACCTGCGAGTCGGTCGTGATGAAGTTCCTCGATTCCCGCAGGGCCGCCCTGATCGTCCCTTCGGAGGAAGAAGAGGAAAGCGAGAAGATCTGCGGCATCCTGATGCCGATCATGATTTAATTCCCGGCCTATGGAACTCCACCTGGAAAGGCCCCTGCTCTTCTTCGACATCGAAAGCACCGGCCTTAACATCGCCGCGGACGGCATCATCGAACTCAGCTTCGTCAAGCTCTTCCCCGGCGGAGAGCAGCGTATCAAGACCTGGAAGGTCCGCCCCTGGGATTATGCCCGGAACTGCCAGCGCCCGATCCACCCGTCCGCCAGCGCCGTCAACGGCGTCCACGACGAGGACCTCGTCGACTGCCCGCGCTTCGTCGAGATCGTCGGCGAGGTCGCCGAATGGCTGAAGGACAGCGACCTGGCCGGTTTCAACTCCGCCAAGTTCGACCTGCCCCTCCTCGCCGAGGAAATCGAGCGCGCCCGCCAGTTCGGCGGCGTCAGCGTCGAGCTCAACCTCCACGAAAAGAAGATGGTCGACGTCCAGAACATCTACCACGTGATGGAGCCCCGCAACCTGAAGGCCGCCTACCGCTTCTACTGCGGCGGCGCGGAGTTCGACAACGCCCACACGGCCGAGGCCGACACCGTCGCGACCCTCGCGGTCCTGAAAGGCCAGCTGGATATGTATCCCGACAAGCTGAAGAACGACGTCGATTTCCTGGCCGCCTTCTCCGGGCGAAGCCGCAACGTCGACTACGCGGGCCGGCTGGTCCTGAACGAGAAGGACGAGCCCGTGATCAGCTTCGGCAAGCACAAGGGCAAGACCGCGCGCGAAGTCTATTTCAGCGAACCGTCGTATTTCGCCTGGATCGAGCAGGGCGAATTCACGCTCGACACGAAGCGCCAGTTCAACCTCCTCAAGGAGCAGTTCGACCGCGAGCGCCTCGCCGAGAAATTCAATGGGCGCCTCTTCTAGCGGGCCCTATTGTTTTAACGGATTTTTTGCGTATATTTGCAGCCCCAAGCCACTTTAGCTCAGTCGGTAGAGCAGCGCATTCGTAACGCGCAGGTCGGCAGTCCGAGTCTGCCAAGTGGCTCAGAATGAAATCCGATGTCCTGATCATAGGCGGAGGAGCCTCAGGTTTAATGGCTGCGTATGGCGCAGCCAAATTTCTTGTTACGCGGGACCGCTCCGAGCAGGTCACGGTCCTCGAGAAGATGCCCCGCCCCGGACGGAAGATCATGATTACCGGAAAGGGCCGCTGCAACTTCACCAACGTCAAGGACTGGAACGCCTTCTCCCCCCACCTCAGGACCAATCCCAACTTCGTCAAATCCGCCTTCTACGCGCTGCCGCCCCGGGCGGTCGTGGACTTCTTCGCGGAGCACGGCGTCGAGAGCGTCGTGGAGCGCGGCGACCGGGCCTTCCCGGCCTCGTACCACTCCACGGACATCGTCGACGCCCTCGTCGGCGCCTGCCACCGCTACGGGGTCAAGATCGTCGCCGACTGCGCGGCGACCGCCGTGCGCGCGGAGCAGGACGGCTTCGCCGTGGACTGCGCGGACGGGAGCACGTGGCGCTGCCGCAGGCTCATCCTCGCGACCGGCGGGCTCTCCTACCCCGGCACCGGCTCGACCGGCGACGGCTACCGCTGGGCGGAAAGCACCGGCCACCGCCTGACGCCGCTCTTCCCCTCCCTGACGGCGCTCGTCCCGCGCGGCTACAAGGCCGACGCCGCTCCCGGCCCGGACGGGCCGAAGCACATCGACCGCAGTACGCCCCTCTCCGAGACGGGAGAGGCCCTCTGCGGGGTGAAGCTGAAGAATGTCGGCGTCTCCCTCTTCGTCGGGGACACGCTCGCGGACACGGAGTTCGGCGACCTGGATTTCACCGACGGCGGCATCGAAGGCCCGATCGGCTTCCAGCTCAGCCGCAAGGCAGTCAAGTCGCTCGTGAACGGCTCCCGGGTCGCGCTGGTGCTGGACCTGAAGCCGGGCGTCGCGCTGCCGGAGCTGACGCAGCGGGTCAAGGAACTGTGGACCGAAGTGGACCGGGATCCCCGGAGCGCGCGGCTCCGCGAGAAGGAGAAATGCCGCATCCTGCTGGGCAAGCTGATGCCCTGGGAGCTGATTCCGGGCTTCCGGGCCTGCAACCCCGGAATCCTGACGCTCGAGCGCCGCGGCCGCACGGACTCGAAGGTCTGGGTCAACCTGCCGACCATCGCCAAAGCGCTGAAGGAATGGCGTTTCGATATTGCCGGATACGTGGGGTACGAGCGTGCGGTCGTGACTGCCGGCGGCGTCTGCGCGGAAGACGTCCTCCCCAAGACGATGGAATCCCGCCGCGTCAGGGGCCTCTATTTCGCCGGCGAGCTCCTCGACATCGACGCCGACACCGGCGGCTACAACCTCCAGTCCGCCTTCGCGACCGGCAACCTCGCCGGCATCTCCGCCGCCGCGTCCCTGCTGTAGATACGAAAAAAGGGAAAGCTTAGCACATCGCACCGCTACGACCTCCTACCCTTGCTGCATTCCTGCCCTGGGGGAGTTCGGAGGGAGCTGGTCGTGTACGACTTTCCCAAGCGCAAAGGTAGCAGTTTTTTCCGGGAATGCAAAAGCTCGTGAAAAATCGTTACATTTGCGTATCACTCCATTCCATATGACGCCGAAAGAAATCCAGATCCGTTACGAGGAATTCGCCTCCCCCGCCGAGATGAGCGCGGAGGACCGCGAACTCGTGGAAGCCGCCATCGACGCGATGAAGGGGGCCTACGCCCCGTATTCCCATTTCCACGTCGGGGCCGCCGTCCGCCTGTCGAACGGCGAAATCGTCAAGGGTGCGAACCAGGAGAACGCCGCGTTCCCGTCCGGCCTCTGCGCCGAGCGGACGGCGCTGTTCTCCGCCGGGGCCGCGTGGCCGGACAAGGCGATGAAGAGCATCGCCGTCGCCGGCGGGGTCTACGGCCGCCTGGCCGACGCGCCGGCGACGCCCTGCGGCGCCTGCCGCCAGGTCATGGCCCAGTACCAGACGAAGGGCGGCGGTCCGATGAGCGTCATCATGGCCGGAGCGAAGCGCATCTGGAAGTTTCCGGACGTGGACAGCATCCTTCCCTTCATTTTTGACAGCATTTAGGCGATGAAGATTTGTGTCGGACTCTCGGGAGGCGTGGACTCCAGCGTCGCGGCGCTGCTGCTGAAGCGGCAGGGCCACGATGTCTTCGCGATGTTCATGCAGAACTGGCACGACACCGAAGGGACGCTCCACGGTGACTGCGAGTGGGAGGAAGAACGCTTCGTCGCGGAACTCGTCGCCCGCAAGATCGGGATTCCCTTCTACTTCGTGGACCTGAGCAAGACCTACCGCGCGCGCGTGGTAGACTATATGTTCGACGAGTACGCGAAGGGCCGCACGCCCAACCCGGACGTGCTCTGCAACCGCGAAATCAAGTTCGACGCCTTCCTCGAAGCCGCCCGGAACATGGGCGCGGACCTCGTCGCGACCGGCCATTACTGCCGCAAGGACGTGGTCCCGGGCCCGGACGGGCCGGTCTACCGCCTGCTGGCCGGCGTGGACGGCAACAAGGACCAGAGCTACTTCCTCTGCCAGCTGACCCAGGAACAGCTCGCCGCGGCGCTGTTCCCCGTCGGGGAGCTGACCAAGCCCGAAGTGCGCCGCCTGGCGGCCGAGGCCGACCTCCCCAGCGCCGACAGGAAGGACTCCCAGGGCATCTGCTTCGTCGGCAAGGTCGACCTGCCGGTCTTCCTCCAGCAGCAGCTCAAGCCCGCCGAAGGCCCGGTCGTCGAGGTCTTCGACCGCTACTACGACGCCTGCGCCCCCTGGCGGGAGCAGCAGGCGATCCTGCAGGGCTGCAGCAATCCCGCGGCCCTGGACGACGCGCAGCTCGAAACGCTCGCGGAGCCGCTCCGCTACGGGGACATCGTCTTCGAGACGGAGACCTACCGCTCCCGCAACCACCACCAGAAAAAGACCCGCTACAAGGAGCACCCCTTCGCGAAGATCATCGGAACCCACGACGGCGCGCAGTTCGTGACCGTCGGCCAGCGCAAGGGCCTCGGCATCGGCGGCCATCGCGAGCCCGTCTTCGTCCTCGCGACCGACATCGCCGCGAACCGCATCTACGTCGGCGAGGGCGCCTCCCACCGCGGCCTCTTCCGCAGCTGCCTGCGGATCGATCCGGAAGAGATCCACTGGATCCGTCCGGACCGCGCCCTGCAGCCGGGGGAATCCCGCCGCGTCCGCGCCCGCATCCGCTACCGCCAGCCCCTCCAGGACGCCGTCCTGCTGCGGCGCGACGCGGGCCTCTACCTCTTCTTCGACCGGCCGCAGCGGAGCATCACCGCGGGCCAGTTCGCCGCCTGGTACGAAAACGACGCCGAGCTGACCGGCTCCGGCGTGATCGCCCGGTAAGCCATGACGGCGCTGATTACCGGCGGGAGCTCCGGACTGGGGCTGGAATTCGCGCGGCAGCTCGCTGCGCGCGGCTACGACCTGATCCTGGTCGGCAACCGGGCGGAGGAGCTCGCCGCCGCCCGGACGGAACTGGCGGCGCAGTATCCCGTCGCCGTCACCACGCACTTCCAGGACCTCGCGGAGCCGGATGCCGCCGACCGCCTGTACGCCTGGTGCACCGGAGAGCGCGGCATCCTGCCCGATGTGCTCGTGAACAACGCCGGGATGTTCTTCTTCAAGGAACTGACGCCGGAAGACCTTCCCCGTGTCCAGGCGATGCTGAACCTCCACGTCACAACCGTCACCCGCTGCTGCCTGCTGTTCGGCGCGGCGATGAAGCGCCGCGGTTCGGGCCGGCTGCTGATCGTATCCTCGATGGCGGCGCGCATCCCGGTGCCGGGAATCACCGTCTATTCCGCCTCGAAAGCCTACCTGCGGAGTTTCGGGCGGTCGCTTTCGTATGAACTGAAACCCGCCGGCGTCGGCGTCACGACCCTCTGCCCGGCGGCCGTCGCGACGCCGCTCTACCGGCTGAGCGAAAAGAAAATGCGCCTCGGCGTCGCCGTGGGGCTGATCCGCACGCCGCGCTGGCTGGTCCGTCGCACCCTGCGGGCCCTGTTCCGCGGCCGCCGCGTGATCAGTCCGTCCTTCATGAACGTCTATTTCCCCCGGCTGATCGCCCTGCTGCCGGGCTTTGTCATCGCCGCACTCTGGAAAAAACTGAAATGACCCTGATAAACAATCCTTCCGCTTTCAACACCCTGCTTGCCGTGATGGCCGTCCTGTCCGTCTTCGTGTTCGCCGCCCTGTATCTGGTGGATGCCGGGTACGGGAAGTTCTACAACCCGAAGTGGGGGCCGACCCTGGACAACCACCGGGGCTGGTTCCTGATGGAAATCCCGGTCTTTGCCGGGATGCTCGTGCTCTGGTGGTTCTCGGAACGCCGGACCGATCCCGTCCGCCTGGTCTTCCTGGCGCTGTTCGAACTCCACTACTTCCACCGTTCCTTCATCTTCCCGCAGCGGCTGCGCGGCCACAGCCGGATGCCCTGGTCCATCGTCGTGATGGGGGCCCTCTTCAACACCCTCAACGCGCTGATCCAGGGCGGATGGATTTTCTACGTCTCCCCCGCGGACCGCTATCCCGTCTCCTGGCTGCGGAGCGTCCCCTTCCTCGCCGGAACCGCACTGTTCCTCGCCGGGATGTACATCAACATCGAATCCGACAACATCATCCGCAACCTGCGGAAGCCGGGCGACACCGCCCACTACCTGCCCCGCGGCGGGATGTTCCGCTATGTCACCAGCGCCAATTACTTCGGGGAATGGCTGGAGTGGGTGGGCTTCGCCGTCCTGACCTGGTCCCGGGCCGGCGCGGTCTTCGCCCTCTGGACGTTCGCCAACCTCGGTCCGCGCGCGGCGCATATCCACGGACTGTACCGGCGGGAATTCCCCGGGGAGCTGGACTCCCGCAAGGTCAAACGCATCCTCCCGTTCATCTACTGATATGGCTGACAAACAGATCACATCCCCGGTTTTCACCCCGGTCACCCTCGGGCCCGTCACCCTGCGCAACCGCGTCATCCGCTCGGCTGCCTTCGAGAACATGGCCTACGGGAACGCGCCGTCGCAGGACCTCTATGACTACCACGTCGCCGTCGCCCGCGGCGGGGTCGGGATGACGACCCTCGCCTACGCCTCCGTCTGCCGCAGCGGCCTGTCCTTCGACGGCCAGCTCTGGATGCGGGAAGAGATCGTTCCCGGCCTGAAGCGCATCACCGACGCCGTCCATGCCGAAGGTGCGAAATGCGCCATCCAGCTGGGCCATTGCGGCAACATGACCCACCGCGCGACCTGCGGGTGCACGCCGGTCGGCGCCTCCCGCGGATTCAACCTCTACTCGCCCACCTTCGTCCGGCGGATGAGCGTTCCGGAGATCGACGCGCTGGTGGAAGATTTCGGCCGGGCGGTGGACCTGGCCCGGAAAGCGGGCTTCGACTGCGTCGAGATCCACGCCGGCCACGGCTACCTGATCAGCCAGTTCCTGTCCCCGTATACCAACCACCGGCGCGACGCGTATGGCGGGAGCCTCGCGAACCGGATGCGGCTGATGCAGCGTGTCATCCGCTGCGTGCTGGAGCACGCCGGAGACGACCTGGCCGTCGTCGTGAAGATGAACATGCACGACGGCTTCCGCCGCGGCATGCAGCGGGAAGAATGCCTGGCGGTGGCGCGCGAGCTGGAGCGGCTGGGCGTGCACGCCCTGGTCCTTTCCGCCGGATTCGTGAGCAAGGCGCCGATGGAAGTGATGCGCGGAGCGATGCCGCTGCGCACGATGGCCTACTATATGGACCCGCGCAAGTTCTGGTGGCTGAAGGTCCTGCTCCGCATTTTCGGGCGCCTCATGGTGCCGACCGTCCCTTACCGGGAGGATTATTTCCTGGAAGATGCGAAGGAATTCCGCGCCGCGGTCTCCCTGCCGCTGATCTACGTCGGCGGACTCGTCTCGCTGCAGGGCATGGAAACCGTCCTGGCGGCCGGCTTCCAGGGGCTCCAGATGGCCCGCGCGCTGGTGCGCGACACGGACTTCGTCAACAGGCTCCGGAGCGGCGAGGTGACCTGCAGCGACTGCGGCCATTCGAATTACTGCATCGGCCGCATGTACACGCTGGAAATGAAATGCAACCATTGCGTCGCGCAACTCCCGGACCGGCTGCGCCGCGAGGTCGCGCAAGCGGAAAAGCGATGGAAATAAGCGGGCCTGTCATCATCACCGGCGCGACGGGGGCGATCGGATCGGCGGCCGTCGCGGCGCTGGCGGCCCGGGGTACGCCCGTCGTCCTGGCCTGCCGCAACCGCGCCAAGGCGGAGACGCTGCGCAGCGCGATCCTCGCCCGCCACCCCGGCGCCGCGCTGGACATCCGCGACCTGGACCTTGCCTCGGCCGCCTCCGTCCGCCGCTTCGCGGACGGCATCGCGCCCGGCAGCGTCTCCGCCCTCTTCAACAACGCCGGCGTCATCCCCCGCGGCTACGCCCTGACCCCCGACGGCCTGGAAAGCTCCTTCGCCGTCAACTACTACGGCCCCTGGCTGCTCACGACCCTGCTGGCGAACAAGATTCCCGACGGCGGCGCCATCGTGAACATGGTTTCGCTGGCCTGCCGCTTCGCCTCCATCCCTGCGGAACGGGAGGAGCTCTCCCGTTTCCTGCAGCCGGAAGCGGCGGACTTCTGCCAGCTCGGCATCTACGCCGCGGGCAAACGCGCCCTCCTTTCGTTCTCCCTGGAACTGGCGCGCCGCCAGCCCCGCCTCCGCGTAAACGTTTCCGACCCCGGCATCGTCGCCTCCGGGATGATCAACCTCGGCCGCTGGTTCGACCCGCTGTCCGACCTCCTCTTCAAGCCCCTCTGCAAATCGCCGGAAAAGGGCGCACGGCCCGCCCTGGGCGCACTTGCATCCCCGGAACGTTTCCGTTATTTCGTCGGGAAGGGAAGCCGCCCCATCCCGCCGCGATACGACCATCCGCGTCTCGACGGCATCCTCTGGGACGCCACCGCGACGCGGATGGAAAGCCTGGGATAAACGCGCCTAGCGCAGTTCCTCGTAGAGGTGGACGTCGATGCCGGAAGCGGCGGCGTCCAGGTCCTTCTTGATCTTCTCCATGTCCGTATTGCCGAGGTGGTACGGGACGAGCACCTTCGGTTTCAGGACCTGGGCGGCGCGGACGCACTGCTCCGGGGTCATCGTGTACGGCTGGTTGGCGGAGAGGAAGGCGATGTCCATCCCCTTCGGGAATTCCGCCATGTCGGGAATGTCCTCCGTGTCGCCGGACGCGTAGAGGAGGAAGCCGTCGAGGTCGAGGATGTAGCCGTTGCCGTTGCCCTGCGGGTGCATCTGCTCGCGGCCGGGGGTAATGTTGTAGGCGGGGACGGAGCAGAGCTTGACGTGCTTCGCGAGCTCCCGTTCTTCGCCGTTGCCCATCACCTCGCCGAAGCCGGCCTGCTTCGTGCTCTTCTCGTTCATGATCACGCGCGTGCCTTCCTTGGACACCATTTCGATGGTCTCCTTGTTCAGGTGGTCGCCGTGCTCATGGGTAATCAGGACGACATCGGCCTTCGGGAACTCCTCGTAGGCCATTTCCTGGCCGCCGTGGCTGCGGACCGGGTCGATCTGGATAAAGAATTCGTCGAACTGGACGGCGATGGAGCCGTGGTGGATCATCGCGACCTGGACGGTGTGGCCGCCTTTCGTCTTGAAGGTCTCGACCGGGTAGCGGGTATCGAGGGGCGTGCTCTTCGCGCCGCAGGCGGAAAGCAGCAGGAGGGCGGAAACGCCCAGCAGGATGGATTTCTTCATGGGTAAGAACTTTATATACACAGGAAACAAAAATAACGATAATTCCCGGACAATTCGCTATCTTCGTACAAATCTACCGAAATTTGCCTATGAAACGCCTGCTTCTGACCCTTATCCTCGCGCTGTTCGGCGCCTCCGCCTTCTCCCAGAACATCCTCACGCCCCAGGACGACGGCTTCCTGAGCCCCTACGTCGGCTGCGGCAACTACGGCAAGAGCGTCGCCGTGATGGGCGGCTCCCTCTCCGTCAACAAGGAGTCCAACGCCGCCAAGCAGCTCTGGGCCAACCTCCTCGGCATGAGCGTGACGACCTACGGCGTCGGCGGCGCAGGCTTCTCCTCCGAGCAGGGCCATACCCTTCAGCAGCAGGTCCGCGAAGCCGGCGTCCACGACATCTACATCCTCTGGGCCTCGACCAACGACTACATGAACAACCGTGAATGCGGCGAATGGACCGACTACACGGAATTCGACGGCTACGACGAAAGCAAGCTCACGACCCAGTGCGGCGGCATCAACTACTGCATCAAGACCATCCTCGAAAAGGCCCCGGACGCGAAGATCTACTTCTTCACCTCCCTGCGCTTCTTCGGCCGCGAGGACGGCTACAACCCCTTCACGGAAAAGACCAACCAGACCGGCAGGAACTTCGCCCAGTACGTGGAAGCCCAGAAGCAGTGCTGCCTCCACTACGGCATCCCCGTCCTCGACCAGTTCGCCCTCGAGGGCATCAACATCCACAACCACGCGCGCTACGACCTGCGCGACAAGCTCCATATGAACGAGGAGGGCTACCGCAGGATAGCCCCCCTCCAGATCGATTTTCTCGCGAACGGCCGCTAGCGCTGTTCCCGGCCCCGGAACTTGAATCCGGCCTTCTCGACGGCGGCGCGGACCGCCTCGTCGTCGGCGGTCCCCCGGACGGTCAGCCGGCCCGCAGCGGCGCTGGCCCGGGCGGACGTCACGCCGGGAATCTCCCCGACGGCGCCGGCGACGGCGGCCTCGCAGTGGCTGCAGTTCATCCCGTCCACGCAGTAGACGGTCGCATCCGGCTCCGCCGGCAGCGCGTCGTGGGAATGGGTATGTCCCCCGAGCAGCCGCGCCAGCAGGGAGAACGCCAGCAGCAGGACCAGGACGGCCGCGCAGACGAGCTTGAAGGTGCCCGGCAGCGCCTCGCCGTGGACGTGGCCGTGGTCTCCGTGCATCGCGGGGATGCCCAGCCCGACGGCATTGACGAGCAGCCCGAACAGGACGGAGAAGCCGACAATGGTCAGCAGGTAGATCCAGGTGAACCGGCGCCCCAGGGACTTCCGGACGACCAGGATGGAGGCCAGGTTCACGGCCGGGCCGGCCATCAGCATCACGAGCGCGGCGCCCGGCGACAGGCCCTTCATCATCAGGGCCATCGCCACGGGGATGCTGCCCGTCGAGCAGATGTACATCGGAACCGCGACGAGCAGGATTACGAGCATCTGCAGCAGCGGCTGCTTCCCGAAGTGCAGGAAGAAGTCGTCCGGCACGGCGACCTGGATCAGGGCAGCCAGCAGCAGACCGACGAGCAGGCGCCCGCCGATGTCCTGCATCAGCGTGAAATAGGCATACTTCAGCGCGCGCCAGAGGCGGTTTCCGGTCTCGACCGGACAACTGCCGGCGGCGGCGCCCGGTGCATCGTCCTCCGGCACGAAGCGGTTGACCAGCAGGCCGCCGCAGATGCCGGTGACCAGCGCCGCGACCGGCCGGACGACGGCGAAACCGAGGCCGAGCAGCGAATAGGTCGCGAGGATGGAGTCGATGCCGGTCTGGGGCGTCGCGATCAGGAAGGAGGCGACGGCGCCCTTGGAGGCGTTCTCCCGCCGCAGGCCGATGGCCGTCGGGATCACCCCGCAGGAGCACAGCGGCAGCGGAATCCCCAGCAGGGCCGCATAGAGGACGGCCCAGCGGTTGTCTTTCGACAGGTATTTCGAATAGAAGCCCTGCGGCACGAAGACGTGCAACAGTCCCGCGATCAGGAAGCCCAGCAGCAGATAGGGCCCCATCTCGCAGACGACATTCAGCAGGGATAACAGATAGGTACGCATAACGGGAGCAAAGATACGGTTTTTTCGGGAGCGGCATATCACTACAAATGGTTATCTTTGCAGCATGGACCGCAGCGCACAGATCATCCGCACCAGCGTCATCGGCATCGCCGCCAATGTCCTCCTGGCCGCCTTCAAAGCCCTCGTGGGCATCGTCTCCGGCAGCATCGCCATCGTGATGGACGCCGTCAACAACCTCAGCGACGCGCTTTCGAGCGTCATCACCATCATCGGCACGAAACTCTCCCGGCGTCCCGCGGACCGCGAGCACCCCTTCGGCTACGGCCGCGTCGAGTACTTCAGCGCCATCGTCATCGCCGTGATCGTCATCTCCGCCGGCGTGACCTCGCTCGTCGAGTCGGTCAGGAAGATCTTCGCCCCGACGCAGCCGGACTACACGGCGGCCACGCTCATCGTCGTCGGCGTGGCGATTGTCGCCAAACTCGTGCTGGGCGCATACGTGAAGCGCCAGGGAACGAAGCTGGACAGCGACGCGCTCGTCGCCTCCGGTTCCGACGCGCTCTTCGACGCCGTGATTACGCTGGCGACGCTCGTCTCCGCCGGCGTGATGCTGCTCTGGGGCGTCTCCCTGGACGGCATCCTCGGCACCCTCATCTCGCTCCTCATCATCAAGGCCGGCATCGGGATGCTCGCCTCGCCCGTCGGCGAACTGCTGGGTTCACGCGTTTCCCCGGAACTGGTCGCAACCCTGAAGCGGGAAATGATGGAATACGACGAGGTCCACGGCGTCTACGACGTCATCCTCCACAGCTACGGCCCCGACGTGATGATCGGCTCCGCCCACATCAGCGTCGACGACACCCTGACCGCCCAGGACATCCACGGCCTCTCGCGCAAGATCTCGCTCCGGATGTTCCGCGACCACGGCATCATCCTGACCCTCGGCGTCTATGCCGTCGCGACCGGCGACAACCAGCGGAAAGACCTCCAGACCCTCGTGATGCGCACCCTGACCGCCCACCGCGAGCTCGTCCAGATCCACGGCTTCTACTTCTCCGAAAAGGAGAACCTCCTGACCGTCGACGTCGTCCCCGACCTCTCCGTCCGCGACGAGGACGCCCTCCGCGCGTCCCTGACCCGCGAACTCACCGCCCTCATCCCCGGCCCCGCCATCCTCGTCACCGTCGACCACAATTACACGGAATAGTTTTTTTCTCCGGCCCTGCAACCATACCGCCGCCCGGAGAAACAAACCGGAGAAAACAAATAGATTGTCATAAAAACAGAAAAAGCAATTTTTCTGAGGCGGCGTTTTTTCGACGGGTTACGTGTAAGCAAAATAAACAGTTTTTCTGAGGCGGCGTTTTTTCGACGATCTCAGGAAAACTGTTTATTTTGCTGTTTAACTTAATAGTTATTTCAGGAGTTCGTGGGAGGCGGTCATGTTGCGGGGGTCGAGGGCCTCGTCGAGCTTCTCTTTGGTCATGAGCCCGTGGCCCAGCACGAGATTATAGACGCTGAGGCCGGTCTCGAGGGCCTCCTTCGCGACCTTCGTCGACGCCTTGTAGCCGATATACGGATTCAGGGCGGTGACGATGCCGATGGAGTGCTTGACCATGTCGCGGCAGTGCTTGGCGTTCACCGTGATGCCGTCGATGCACTTCGTGCGGAGCGTGTCCATCGCGTTGCGGAGCCAAGTGATGCTCTCCAGGATGCTCTGGGCGATCACGGGCTCCATCACGTTGAGCTGCAGCTGGCCGGCCTCGGCGGCGAAGGCGACGCAGGTGTCGTTGCCGATGACCTTGAAGCAGACCTGGTTCGTGAGCTCGGGGATGACGGGGTTGACCTTGCCGGGCATGATGGATGAGCCGGGGGCCATCGGGGGAAGGTTGATTTCGTGGAGGCCGCAGCGGGGGCCGGAGGCCATCAGGCGGAGGTCGTTGCAGATCTTGGAGAGCTTGATGGCGAGGCGCTTGAGCGCGGCGGAATAGCTGACGTAGGCGCCGGTGTCCGGGGTCGCCTCGACGAGGTCGGAGGCCTTCTCGAAGGTGTCGCCGGTGAACTCGCTGAGGCGCTTCGTGCAGAGCTCGGCGAAGCCGGGAACGGCGTTGAGGCCCGTGCCGATGGCGGTGCCGCCCATGTTGATTTCCTTGAGCAGGACCGCGTTGCGGTTCAGGTTGGCCACTTCCTCTTCGAGGTTGTTGGCGAAGGCGTTGAATTCCTGGCCGGAGGTCATCGGGACGGCGTCCTGGAGCTGGGTGCGACCCATCTTGATGATGTCCTTGAACTCCTCGCCCTTGGCGCGGAAGGAGGCGATCAGGCGCTTCAGGGCGGCCTCCAGCTGGCGGTTCATGCGGACGAAGGTATAGCGGAAGGCGGTCGGGTAGGCGTCGTTGGTCGACTGGGCGCAGTTGACGTGGTCGTTGGGCGAGCAGTACTGGTACTCCCCCTTCTTGTGGCCCATCAGTTCGAGGGCGCGGTTGGCGATGACCTCGTTGGCGTTCATGTTGACGGAGGTGCCGGCGCCGCCCTGCATCATGTCGACCGGGAACTGGTCGTGGAACTTGCCGTCCACGATCTCCTTGCAGGCGGCCACAATCGCCTCGCCGATGGTCTTGTCCAGCACGCCGAGTTCCGTGTTGGCGGCCGCGGCGGCCATCTTGACATAGGCGATGGAGATGATGTACTCCGGATAGTGGGACATGCGGGTGGTGGAGATCTGGTAATTGTTGAGCGCGCGCTGCGTCTGGACGCCGTAGTAGGCGTCCGCGGGAACCTGGAGTTCGCCGAGAAGGTCGCTTTCGACCCGGAATTTCTGTTCTGCCATGGTTACTTGGGTTTTTTATTCTATTTTATTGATTTTCATTTAGATAGCTGAAAGCGGCGTCGGCGCAGCGGATGCCGTCGACCGCGCTGGAGACGATGCCTCCGGCGTAGCCGGCGCCCTCGCCGCAGGGATACAGGCCCGGTAAACCGGGGGCCTGGAGCGTTGCAGGGTCGCGGACGATGCGCACGGGCGAGGAGGTGCGGGACTCGACCCCCAGCAGCAGCGCCTCGGCACTGCAGTAGCCGCGGATCTTCCGGTCGAGCAGCGGGAAAGCCTTCCGGAGGCGCTGCGCGACGCCCTCCGGGAGCATCGCATGGAGCGGCGCGGGAACGGCGCCCGGGAAATAGGAAGTCTCCGGGAGGGAGGCGGAGATACGGCCGCGGCAGAAATCGGTCATCCGCTGGCCTGGAGCGGCCAGCGGATGCGGACCGCGCAGGAACATCGCCCGCTCCGCTTCCTGCTGGAAATGCATCAGGGAGAAGACGCCGTCCCCGCGGAAGCGGTCCGGCACGTCTTCGGGTTCGATCTGGACGACGACGCCGGCGTTGGCCCAGCGGGAACTGCGGGCGGCGTTGGACATCCCGTTCAGCACGACGGTCTCCGCCTCCGTCGCCGCCGGGACCAGCAGGCCGCCGGGGCACATGCAGAAGGAGAAGACGCCGCGGCCGTCGACCTGCTCCGCAAAGGCGTATTCCGCAGGCGGGAGGCTCCGGGCGGCAGAGCGGTAGCGGGCGCGGTCGATGAGCGCCTGGGGGTGCTCGACGCGGACGCCGAGAGCGAAGCCTTTCGGCGCGAGCGTCCAGCCGCCCGCCGCGGCGAGCGCGTAGACGTCGCGGGCGGAGTGGCCGGTCGCGAGGATCAGGGCGCGGGCGCGGAACTCGCCGCCCGCGGCCGTGGTTGCGATGATGCCCTCCGGCGACCGGGAAATGCCGGTCACGCGGCTGCCGAAATGGTATTCGCCGCCGTGCGCGAGGATGGCCTTGCGGATGTTCTCGACGACGGCGGGCAGGCGGTCGCTGCCGATATGGGGGTGGGCGTCGGTGAGGACGGTCGGGTCCGCGCCGAATTCCACGAGGCGCGCGAGCACCTCGCGGTTGTCGCCGCGCTTCGAGGAGCGGGTATAGAGCTTGCCGTCGGAGTAGGTCCCCGCGCCGCCTTCGCCGAAGCAGTAGTTCGAATCGGGATCGACCTTGCCCGTGCGCGAGAGGACGGCGATGTCCTTTTTCCGCGCGTGGACATCCCTGCCGCGCTCCAGGACGACGGGCTTCAGGCCCAGGGAGAGGAGCCGCAGGGCGGCGAACATCCCGGCGGGGCCGGCGCCGACGACGAGGACTTCCGGCGCGCCGGAGGCGTCGCGCAGCGCAGGGGTCCGGTAGGGCTCATAGGCCTCCGCGGGGCCGTAAGCCTCGAACTGGCAGCGCCAGAGGGGCGTTCCGCGGGCGTCGAGCGAGCGGCGCACCAGGACGCAGCGCGCCCCGCCGTTCGCACGGGAGGCCTCCGCCTCCATCCGGGCGACGGACAGGCCTTCGGCGGCCGGGAAACTCATCTGCACGGCTCTCATCAGAAATCGGCCATTCGGGAGACCGGGGCGATGTCCATCGGACAGCGCTCCCCGGCCAGGTATCGGTAATAACCGGCGATGGCGATCATCGCGGCATTGTCGGTCGTGAACTTGAATTCGGGCAGGTACGTGTTCCAGCGGCGGCGCTCCCCTTCCCGGACGAGGCGCTCGCGCAGGCCGCTGTTGGCCGACACGCCGCCGCCGATTGTAATCTCGCGGATGCCGGTCTGGCGCGCGGCCTTGACGAGCTTGTCCATCAGGATGTCGATCAGGGTCTTCTGGAAGGAGGCGCAGAGGTCTTCCTTGTTGTTCTCCAGGAAGGAGGGGTCTTTCGCCATCTCGTCGCGGACGAAATACAGAAGCGAGGTCTTGATGCCGCTGAAACTGTAGTCCAGGCCCGGGAGATGGGGTTTTGCAAAGTGGAAGCGCTCCGGGTCGCCCTGGCGGGCGAGGCGGTCGATCACCGGACCGCCGGGATAGCCCAGGCCGAGCATCTTCGAGCACTTGTCGAACGCCTCCCCGACGGCGTCGTCGATCGTCTGGCCGAGGATTTCGAATTCCAGCGGGCTGTCCACGCGGACGATCTGGGAATTGCCGCCCGAAACGAGCAGGCACAGGTACGGGAAGGCCGGGGCCCGGTTCTCCGCGCCCTCCTGCTTGACGAAATTGGCCAGCAGGTGGCCCTGGAGGTGGTTCACCATCACCATCGGGATGTCGAGCGAAAGGGACAGGGCCTTCGCGAAGGAAGACCCGACGAGCAGCGAGCCGAGCAGGCCGGGGCCGCGGGTGAAGGCGATGGCCGAAAGATCCTCCCGGGCGATGCCGGCGCGGGAAAGCGCCTCGCTGACGACCGGGACGATGTTCTGTTCGTGGGCGCGCGATGCGAGCTCCGGGACGACGCCGCCGAAGGCCTTGTGGACGTCCTGGCTCGCGATGACGTTCGAAAGCAGCCACCCGTCCCGCAGGACGGCGGCGGAAGTGTCGTCGCAGGACGACTCGATTCCGAGGATACAGCAGGCCATAAAAACGTTTTGAACCGTGCAAAGGTAGCAAATAATACGGGAATTATCGTTATATTTGAAGGTTGTGTTGAAGTCTTCGAACATAGGGAAACGGGGGCGTGTCCTGGTCAAGGTCCTGACCGGAATCGGGATGGTCCTCATCAGCGCCTTCCTGCTTCTCCAGCAGCCCGCCGTCCAGACGAAACTGGCCTCCCGCGTCCTCGACCGGCTGAACGGGCGGTTCCCCGGCGCGATCACCGTCGAACGGATGCGTCTCTACCCCTTCAACACCCTCGTCCTCGACGGTCTCCTCCTGCGGGACGACGCGCCCCTGCGGACCGACAGGTTCGAGCCCCAGGACACGATTCTCTACGCCGGCAAGGTGATCGCCAAGTTCGCCCTGCGGGATTTCTTCCACAAGGACAAGATCTTCCTCCAGCGCGCCGTCGTCTCCGACGCGGTCGTCAACGTCGTGATCGAGGGTGAACTCGTCAACATCGAGCGGATGCTGCCGGCGGCGAAGAACGACAGCTCCGGTCCCCTCGACATCCACATCGGCCGCGCCAGCCTGGAGAACGTCCGGGCCCGGATCCTCTTCGACCAGGACATGCCCGCCTCCCCCGGCGGCATCGACCTCGGCGACATCCGCGTCCGGGTCAACGCCCGGGCCCACGACTTCCGGATCCAGGACGACAAGCGCATCAGCGCCGTCTCCGACCGGCTGGAAGTCGTCGAGGACTGCGGCTACCACATCCACGACCTGACCGGCCGGATCCGGACCGCCCGCGGCGTCGTCCGCCTCGAGGACCTGGAATACCGCGACGACTGGAGCCACCTCCGCATCCCCCTCTACGCGATGCACTCCGAGAGCGCGAAATCCTACGCCCGCTTCACGGACGAAGTCGGGCTCGAGGGCATCGTCCGGGACAGCGACCTGTCCCTGCGGACCATCGCCGTCTTCGCCCCCGCCCTCGCGGAAGCGGGCATCGACGAGCGGATTTATATCCGGGAAGCGCGCGTGGACGGCCCGGTCAACAACCTGATTATCCCGGTCTTCGACTTCAGCCACGACGCCAGCGGCGGGGCCGGGCGCTTCTCCCTCGCCCTCAAGGACATCCTGAAGATCCAGGATGCCTCCGGCGTCCTGCGGGTCGACCGCCTCCAGGTCCCCTGGCGCGGCCACACCTATGCGCTCTCCGGGCGGGCGAACGGCCCGCTCAACAACCTTTCGGTCGATGCGACCCTCCGCTCCGGCGGCGGCAGCGCGACGCTCGTCGCCCGCGCCCGCAACCTCATCCGGTCCGGCAGCGCCATCGGCCTGGACGGCCGCATCGACACCCGCGACTTCGACCTCGGCCCCCTCGTGGGAAAGGACTTCATCGGCCCGTGCAGCGTCCATTCCTCCCTGAGCGCGACCCTCCGCAAGGGCCGCAACTACGTGCGCGTCGACACCCTCCGCCTCGACCGGCTCCGCCTGCTGGACTACGACTACACCGCCATCAACGCCGCCGGGACCTATTCCGACGACGCCTTCAACGGCCGCATCGTCTGCACCGACCCGAACCTGAACTTCATCTTCCAGGGCATCTTCAACCTCTCCGGCCAGACCGACAACGGCCTCTACCGTTTCCTCTTCAACCTCGGCTATGCCGACCTCCACGCCCTCGGCCTCGACCCGCGCCCGGTCTCCAAGGCCTCCCTTTCGATGGACGCCGACCTGCTGGCCGTCCGGGGGCAGGAACTGCTCGGCAACATCTCCGTCCAGGATTTCGTCCTGGAGAACAACTCCGGGCCCCACGAAGTCGGCAGCATCTCGATCGGCTCCCACGCCAACGACGAAGTCAACCGCATCAACCTCAAGGCCGATTTCGCCGACGCAACCTATGTCGGCTCGAAATCGCTGACCTCGCTTGTCGACGCGGTCAAGGCCGTGTCCCTGCACCGCGAGCTGCCGGTCCTCTTCCAGGACGTGGAAAAAGACGCGGACGCGGACAGCGGCAGCTATGAACTCGACGTGCAGCTCCACGATACGCGCGACCTGCTGTCCTTCTTCCTCCCCGGGCTGTACATCGCGGACAGCACCGCCGTCCACCTCGGCCTCGACGGCCGCGGCAACCTGGACGCCTGGCTCTCCTCCTCCCGCATCGCGTTCCGCGACAAGTACCTCCGCGGCGTGGAAGCCGTGGTCGACAACGGCGGCAGCAGCCTCAACGGCCGCATCGCCAGCGCCGAAGCCCGCGCCGGCGGCATCAGCCTAAAGAACAACTCCCTTGTCCTCTTCTCCGACGACAACCACGTCGGCATCGGCCTCCAGTACAACGCGGACGAAGACGAGAACAAGGGCGAGCTCCTGATGATGGGCGACATCCTCCGCAATCCCGCCGGCGAACTGTACCTCCAGGCGGAGAACCTGACCTCGAACATCTATTACGACGGCAGCGCCTGGGTCATCCAGCCCGCCCGTTTCCTGATGGACGCGAAGACCTTCCAGGTCGATTCGCTCTACCTCTCCAGCGCGGAGCAGTCCGTTTTCGTAGACGGCGGATTCTCCTTCCACGCCGCCGACACCCTCCACCTGGAAGTCAGCAAATTCAACCTCGCGATGCTCTCGGAACTCACGGAGGGCCGGATTCCGGTCGAAGGCCTGCTCACAGGCAACGCGACCCTGCTCTCGACGCCGGAAAACCTCCGGAAACTGTCGATGCAGTTCTCCGCCGACTCGACGAAGGTCTCCGGGACCCGGCTCGGCCGCGTCGTGCTCGCCAGCAACTGGAGCGGCTCCGACGAGCACATCCGCTTCGAAGCCCGCAACGACAACGCCAGCCTGGAGAACCTCTTCCTCGCCGGCACCTATGCGCCGGAAAGCGACCTGCTCGACGCCCGCCTGCGTCTGAGCAGCCTCGACATCTCCATGGTCCAGCCGCTCCTCGCCGGCGTCCTGTCCGACCTCGGCGGCGTGCTGAACGGTGATTTCCGCGCCTACGGTCCGCTCGACGAGCTGGCGCTCTCCAGCGCCAACGCCCGGATCGACGGCGCCCGCTTCCGCGTCGACATGACCGGCGTCCCCTACTGGCTGAGCGGTCCGTTCCACCTCGACGACGAGGGAATCCACTTCGACGGCATCAACATCCAGGACCGCCAAGGCGGCACCGGCACGCTCGGCGGCGGCATCCGTCTCCGCGGCCTGCACGACCTCGCGATGAACGGCCGCCTCGACTTCTCCCGCCTCGAGATTCTCGGCCGGGAGAGCGCCCCAGCGCTGCCGCTCCGCGGCGAACTGGCCGCCAGCGGCCGCGTCTCCGTGACCGGCCCGCTGAACGCCCTCGTCCTCGACGTCGACGCGGCGACGGCGGGAGCGGGCTACGCCCGCGTGACCGCGTCCGGCATCGGGGCCTCCGGCGCCGGGACCCGCATCCTGACCTTCAAGGAAGAAGAAAGCTACACCTGGGTCGACCCCTATGAGCAGATGATGGCCCGGCTCCGGACCGAGGAGAAGCAGACGGGCGACCTGACCATCCGCGCCCGGGTCGCCGTTTCCCCCGAGACGGAAGCCTTCGTCGACATCGACCGCGGGGCGGAGAGTTCCCTCCACGTCCGCGGCAACGGCGCCGTCACGATCGACATCCGCCCCTCCCGTGACATCCTGAACCTCGCCGGCGACTACAACATCCGCAGCGGCAACCTGCGCCTCTCGGCGATGGGCATCACCCAGAAGGATTTCACGATCCAGGAAGGCAGCTCCCTGAAGTTCGGCGGCGACATCATGGACACCGACCTCGACATCACGGCCCTCTACACGACCAAGACCTCCCTCGCCTCCCTGATCGCCGACACGACTTCCGTCGCTACGCGCCGCACGGTCGAGTGCGGCCTGCGCGTCTACGACAAGCTCCGCAACCCCCAGTTCGCCTTCTCCATCAACGTCCCCGACGTCGACCCGACGGTCCGTTCGCGGATCCAGGGCGCCCTGAACACGGACGAAAAGGTCCAGAAGCAGGTGGTCGCCCTGCTCGTGACGAACAACTTCCTGCCGGAGGACAATTCCGGCATCGTGAACAACAACAGTTTCCTGCTCACGAACATGACCGACATCCTGTCGGGCCAGGTCAACAAGGTCTTCCAGCAACTGGACATCCCGGTGGACCTCGGTATGTCCTACCACTCCTACGAAGGCGGCACGAACATCTTCGACGTCGCCGTCTCGACCCAGCTCTTCAACAACCGGGTCGTCGTCAACGGCGCCCTAGGCAGCCGCCAGTACAACCGCACCGCGACCCAGGACGTCGTCGGGGACCTGGACATCGAAATCAAACTGGACCGCGCGGGCACCGTCCGCATGAGCCTGTTCTCCCACTCCGCCGACGAATACACGAACTTCCTCGACAACCTCCAGCGCAACGGCGTCGGCGTCGCCTACCAGAAGGAATTCAGCACCTTCCGCGAGATGCTGCGCACCCTGGTCCCCTGGCGCAGGGTGGAAGCGGAAGCGGAAACGGAACGCACGGTCATCAACATCGGAACCCCGGATGGAAACACAGAATAAACTCTACCTGATTCCCTCCCCGCTCGGAGACAACGACCCGGCGGAGGTGTTGCCGCAGCCGGTCCTGGACCGCCTGCAGACGATACGGACCTACGTCGTCGAAGAGCTCCGCACGGTCCGCCGCTTCCTCTCGCGGGCGGGCCTGAAGGGGCGGATCGACGGCCTCCGCTTCGCCGTCTTGAACGAGCACACCCGGCCGGAGGAGGTCGAGCAGCTGGCCGGGCTGTTCGCGGACGGGGACGTGGGCCTCGTCTCCGAGGCCGGCCTCCCGGCGGTCGCGGATCCCGGCGCGCAGCTGGTGGCGCTCTGCCACCGCCGCGGCATCCCGGTCGTCCCGCTCGTCGGCCCCTCCTCCCTGATGCTCGCCCTGATGGCCTCCGGCCTGAACGGACAGTCCTTCGCCTTCTGCGGCTACCTGCCGGCGAAGACGGAAGAGCGCCGCGACGCCATCCGCCGCCTGGAAAAGACCTCGGCGGCGCTCTGCCAGACCCAGATCCTGATCGAGACGCCCTACCGCAACGACGCGCTGATGGCGGACCTCGTCAAATACTGCGCGGACGGCACGCAGATCTGCATCGCCGCCGACCTGACCCTCCCGGACGCCCTCGTGCGGACCCGCACGGCGGCCCGCTGGCGCAAGGACCCGCTCCCGATCGGGAAAAAACCCTGTGTATTCCTCCTCCTTGCCGCCTGACCGATGACGATTGCCTACCATACGCTCGGCTGCAAGCTCAATTACGCCGAAACCTCCGCCTGGGAGAAACAGTTCGCCGCGGCGGGCTTCGAGACCGTCCCCTGGGGAAAACCGGCGGACCTGTACCTCGTCAACACCTGCTCCGTGACCGAACACGCGAATCAGAAGGCCCGCGGCGTCATCCGCCGCGCCCACCGCGTCGCCCCCGGCGCCCGGATCATCGTGACGGGCTGCTACGCCCAGCTCCGCCCCGCGGAGGTCCGCGCCCTGGAGGGGGTCGCCCTCGTCGTCGGCGCCGCCGGGAAGACCACGCTCTTCCAGACCGTCCGCGCCGCGCTGCGCGACGGCTTCCCCGCGCCGGAACCCGCCCCCGCGGGCGACGGCGCCCCGCAGGCGCTCCGCGTCTCCGGGGTGATGCCGGCCTACAGCAGCGGCGAGCGGACGCGCGCCTTCCTAAAGGTGCAGGACGGCTGCAGCAACTACTGCGCCTACTGCACCGTCCCCTACGCCAGCGGCGAAAGCCGGAGCCTGCGGATCGCGGAAGTGGTGGCGCAGGCGCGCGAGATCGCCGCGAAGGGGATGAAGGAAATCGTGCTGACGGGGGTGAACACGGGCGATTTCGGGCGCGGCACCGGGGAAAGCTTCCTCGACCTGCTGAAGGCGCTGAACGAAGTCGGGGGGATCGAGCGCTACCGGATTTCCTCGATCGAGCCGAACCTGATCACGGAGGAAATGGTCGACTGGATCGCCTCCGGGACGAAATTCCTCCCCCATTTCCACATCCCGCTCCAGACCGGCAGCGACGAACTGCTCCGCCGGATGGGACGGCGTTACGACACGGCCCTCTTCGCGGAAAAGATGGACTACATCCGCCGCCGGATGGAGGGGCCGGGGCTGCCGAAGGTCTTCTTCGGCATCGACGTGATGGTCGGCCTGCCCGGCGAAACGGACGAGCTGTTCGCGCAGACCTGCGCCTTCATCCGCCGCGTCCGCCCGGCCTTCATCCACGTCTTCCCCTATTCCCGCCGCCCCGGCACCCGGGCCGCGACGATGAAAGGACAACTTCCCGAACGGATCAAGACCGAACGGGTCGCACAGCTCAAGTCCCTGAGCGACAGCCTCTCCGAGGCTTTCCTCGCGGAAAACCGCGGCATCGCCGAGACCGTCCTCTTCGAATCCCGGGAGAAAGGCGGGACGATGTCGGGCTACACCCGTAACTACATCCGCATCACAGTACCATACGACAAGGACCTGGTCGGGAAGACCGCCCCGGTCATCATAGGAACGGACCATGAATGAAACGACGCTGACTTTTCTCGGAACCGGGACCTCGCAGGGCGTCCCGATGATCGGATGCGACTGCCCGGTCTGCCGCTCCGCCGACCCGCGCGACAAGCGCCTGCGGGCGAGCGCGCTGGTGCGCACGGGCGGGCTGACCGTCCTGATTGACGCCGGCCCCGATTTCCGCACCCAGATGCTGCGCGCCGGCGTGCGCCACCTCGACGCCATCCTCCTGACCCACAACCACAAGGACCATACGGGCGGCATCGACGACACCCGCTCCTTCAACCTCCTCGAAGCCAAGCCCGTCAACATCTACTGCGAGGAATACGTGGAGCGTTCGCTCCGCCGGGAGTATTCCTACGCCTTCGCCGAGCCGCGCTACCCGGGCGCCCCGGAGTGGCACCTCCACCGCATCGACGGGCAGCACCCCTTCCGCGTGCAGTCCAACGCCGCGGAGGAAACCCTCGTCTGGGAGTCCGGCTACGGCTACCACCACGTGGCGCCCGCGCCCGGCCAGGATGTACCTGAGATTGAGGTGATTCCGATCCAGGGCTGGCACCAGAAGAAAAAAGACTTGTCCGTACTGGGATTCCGTTTCGGCAAAATTGCGTATCTTACGGACATGAATCTGATCGAAGACGGAGAATTCGAAAAACTGCGGGGGCTGGAGGCCGTGACGGTCAACTGCGTGAAACGCGGCCCCCACTTCTCCCACTTCTCGCTGCAGGAAGCCCTCGACTTCTTTGCCAGGGTCGGGGCCCGCAACTCCTACATCACCCACCTCTCCCACCAGCTTCCCCGCCACGCCGACCTGGAAGCCGAGCTCCCCGAGGGGGTCCACCTGGCATACGACGGATTAGAAATAAAAGCATGAAAACCCATATGAAAAGACTTCTTCCCCTCCTCCTGGCCCTGCTCCCGCTTGCCGGCCTGCAGGCCCAGACGCAGAACGAACCGCTGGTAGGCACGACCTCCCGGGAGATCATTTCCCTCGACGGCAGCTGGAACGCCATCATCGACCCCTACGAGACCGGCTACTACGACTACCGCCGCCAGCCCGTCGCGGAGCACAACTCCTTCTTCGCGGACCGCAGCTTCTCCGCCGACCGGACCCGGCTCGTCGAATACGACTTCGACCTGGCGGACTCGCTCCGCGTCCCGGGCGACTGGAACACCCAGCGCCCCGAGCTGTACTATTATGAAGGGACGATCTGGTACCGGACCAAGTTCTACGTCCCCAAGGACGGGAAGCGGACCTACCTGCGCTTCGACGGGGCGAACTACGAGACCGTCGTCGGCCTGAACGGCCACGTCCTCGGCAAGCACGTCGGCGGCTATACCCCCTTCAACTTCGACATCACGGACCTCGTGAAGGAGAACGAATACAACACCCTGATCGTCAAGGTCGACAACCAGCGTTTCCGCGAAGGCGTCCCGACCCACAACTTCGACTGGTGGAACTACGGCGGCATCACCCGCAGCGTCTACCTGATCCGCACGCCCCAGACCTTCATCCGCGACTACTTCATCCAGCTCAAGAAAGGCTCCCTCGACTCGATCGAAGGCTGGATCCAGCTGACCGGTCTCAAGCCCAAGAGCACCGTCAAGCTCGAAATCCCCGAACTGAAGTTCCAGAAGCGCATGCACCCGGACCAGAACGGCTTCATCCAGTTCTCCATCGACCACCTCAAACGCCTCCAGCTCTGGAGCCCCGAGAATCCGAAGCGCTACGACATCGTCCTCTCCATCAGCGGCGACGAAGTCCGCGACAAGATCGGCTTCCGCAGCATCCAGACCCAGGGCAAGCAGCTCCTGCTGAACGGCAAGGAAATCTTCCTCAAGGGCATCTGCCTCCACGACGAGGCCCCCTTCGCCCCCTCCGGCCGCGTCGCGACGGAACAGGACGCCCGGATCCTGCTCGGCTGGGCGAAGGAGCTCGGCTGCAACTTCCTCCGCCTCGCCCACTACCCCCACAACGAAGCCCTCGTCCGCGCCGCGGAAGAGATGGGCATCATGCTCTGGGACGAGATTCCGGTCTACTGGACGATCCAGTTCGACAACCCGGAGACCTACGCGAACGCCGAGAACCAGCTCGCGGAAATGATCGCCCGCGACAAGAACCGCGCGAACGTCATCATCTGGTCCGTCGCGAACGAGACCCCGCGCGGCCTCGACCGCCTCAACTTCCTGCTGAACCTGATCAACAAGACCCGTTCGCTCGACAACACGCGCCTCGTCACCGCCGCGATGGAGAAGGAATACATCGACGCCAACACAGCGACCACCCGCGACGAACTGATCCAGTTCACGGACCTCATCAGCTTCAACCAGTACATCGGCTGGTATGACGGCGACGCCGAGAAGGCCGGGCGCGTCAGCTGGACCTTCGACACGGACAAGCCCGTCCTGATCTCGGAATGGGGCGGCGGCGCGAAGGCGGGCCTGCACGGCCTTGCGACCGAGCGCTTTACCGAAGAATACCAGGCGGAACTCTACCGCAGGAACATCGAAATGCTGGACCGGATCCCCGGACTGGTCGGAACGACCCCGTGGATCCTGAAGGATTTCCGTTCCCCGAAGCGGATGCTGAACACCGTCCAGGACGAGTTCAACCGCAAGGGCGTCATCGGCGAGAACGGCGAGAAGAAAGCCGCCTTCTACGTCCTTCAGGAGTGGTACGCCCGCAAGTAACCGCAGACATTTCGCAATCCCCTCCGACCGGAGGGTGCAGCTTCGCTACCCGCACGCGGACGTGTTCCAGCTGCGGGTAGCCGTCGATAACGGCCTCCCGGATCCGCCAGGCGACGTTTTCCAGCAGGTCGGACGGCTGCGCCATCTGGGCGGCGACCACGGCATAGATGCCGCTGTAGTCGGCGGCGTCGGCGAGCCGGTCGCTTTTCGCGGCCGCTTCGATGTCATAGACGGCGGTGAGGTCCACGACGAAATCGTTTCCGTCGCGCCTTTCTTCCTCCAGGCAGCCGTGATAGGCCCGGAAGCGCATCCCGCGCAGTTCCAACAGTCCTTTTTCCATCACTGTTCCGTTTTGGGCGGCGGCACTTCGCCCCGGTCGATCATCTCCCGCAGGACCCGGACCGCATCACGGTCCAGCCCCTGCGCCGGATCGGCCAGGAAGGCACTCAGCGCCTCCGGGGTATAGGTCCCGCCGCAGTTCCGTACAAAGCTACGCAATTTTTCCCGGACGGCGGCCGTGCGCGGAACGCAGCGGCGGCAGACGTCGCAGCGTCCGCAGTCCTCCGCCGCCTCCTCGCCGAAATAGGCCAGCAGCTGCCGCGCGCGGCAGCGGTCCTCCGCGGTGGCGTAGCGGCGGATCGCCTCGCTGCGGGCGGCATGCGCCTCCTGCAGCCGCCTGTACTGTGCCGCGGAGAGGTCGAGGTTCCCCTCCCGCAGGCGGCCGTGGTGGAGGAAGACGACGCCGGAGCGGTCGGCGGGGATGTACCCCACGACCTTGCGCACGGCGAGCTCGTAGAAGAGCTGCCGGAGCACCGGGACCGTCACGCCGCAGCGCGCGGCCGTCCGCGCCTCGTCGACCGGGACCGGAAAGGAGAAGATGCCGGCGCAGTCGCGCATCAGCTGCTCCAGCACGGCCGGCATCGCCGGGTCCGGGAGCTCGACGTCGTACAGGGCGTCCCGGCTCACGAGGATGCGGATGCGCGTCTCGATCTCGACGTCCTCGGTATAGGTCAGGTGGCCGGTGCGCTCCAGGTATTTCAGCGCATAGTGGACGCCGGGGCGGGCCAGCGAGAAATGCTTCGCGAACGCCGGGAGGTCGAATTTCAGCTGGCGGCCCTGTCCCCCTTCGAAGGGAATCCCGTAGAAGATATGGAGTTTCTGATAGACGTCTTCGATAAAGTCCAGGCCCGGGAAGGAGAGTTTCTGCAGGCGCTCCGCGCGCTGGAGGTCGGTCCCGTTCCAGACCAGCACGGCATAGGAGTCCCCGCCGTCGCGGCCGGCGCGTCCGGCCTCCTGGAAATAGGACTCGACGCTGTCCGGCAGGTCGGCGTGGACGACAAAGCGCACGTCCGGCTTGTCGATACCCATCCCGAAGGCGTTGGTACAGACCATCACGCGGATCGTGCCGCGCTTCCAGGCGTCCTGGCGGGCGCTGCGCGAGTCCGTATCCAGCCCGGCGTGGTAATAGGCGGCGCTGACGCCGTTCCGGGACAGGAAGGCGGCGGTCTCCTCGCAGCGGGCGCGGTTGCGCAGGTACACGATGCCGCTGCCCGGGACGCCGCGGCAGATGTCGAGCAGCTGCCCCTGCTTGTCCTCCGCCCGCCGGACGATGTAGGTCAGGTTCTTCCGGGCGAAACTGGTCTTCAGCAGGTGTTTCTCCCGGAAGGCGAGCTTCTCCATGATGTCGTCCGCGACTTCCGGGGTCGCCGTCGCGGTCAGGGCGATCACGGGCGCGGAAATGCGCTTGCGGATCTCTCCGATCGCGAGGTAGTCCGGGCGGAAGTCATAGCCCCACTGGGAGATGCAGTGGGCCTCGTCCACGACGATGAAGCTGACGGGGAGGATGTCGAGGTAGGACTGGAAGAGCGCGGTCCCCAGGCGTTCCGGGGAGACATAGAGGAACTTGAAGTCGCCGTAAGCGGCGTTGTTCAGGGCGTTGTCGGCCTCCCGGCGGGACATCCCGGCGTGGATCGCGAGGGCCTTGATGCCGCGGGCGGCGAGGTTCTGGACCTGGTCCTTCATCAGCGCGACGAGCGGGGTCACGACGAGCGCGACGCCGTCCCGCAGGAGCGCGGGGACCTGGAAGCACACAGACTTGCCGCCACCCGTCGGCAGCAGCGCGAGCGTGTCCCGCCCGTCCAGCGCGGAGGCGATGATCTCCTCCTGCATCGGACGGAAGGACTCGTAGCCCCAATACTCCCGAAGTACCTCCAGCGCAGTCATTTCCTTTTCGTTCTTTTACGCAAAAATACGGATTAATCGTTTGACATGCCATTTATTTTCACTATTTTTGTCCGATTTCCTGAAGAGCAATTCAACAAAGGATCTAACAAAATATAACTCAATCACTTATGGCTAAAATTGATTTTCGCAAGTATGGTATCAAGGGTGTAAAGGAAGTCCTCTACAACCCGACCTATGAAGTTCTCTACAACGAAGAGACCAAGCCCGGCCTCGAAGGTTACGACAAGGGCCAGGTGACCGAACTCGGCGCCATCAACGTCATGACCGGCGTCTATACCGGCCGCTCCCCCAAGGACAAGTACATCGTCTACGACAAGACGACCAAGGAAGGCGCCAAGGGTGAGATCTGGTGGGATACCGAAGCCTACCACAACGACAACCACAAGATGTCCGAGAAGGTCTGGAAGGAAGTCAAGAAGATGGCCCAGCAGCAGCTCAGCGGCAAGCGCCTCTTCGTCGTCGACGGCTTCTGCGGCACCCACAAGGATACCCGCATGAAGATCCGCTTCATCATGGAAGTCGCCTGGCAGGCCCACTTCGTGACCAACATGTTCATCCGTCCGAAGAACCAGAAGGAATTCGACCAGGAGCC
>JAFRVZ010000056.1 GCA_017438265.1 Bacteroidales bacterium | reverse complement strand
TGCTTGCGGGCCCCTCCCACTCATGCGGCCGTGGGCGGCCACAGGTTTCCGAAAAACAATACCTCCCGCTCCGCTCGTTATGCCTGCCCTGCTCGGGCGTCTGCCGCTAGCGGGGGCGGAGGCTCTGGAGAGTGCTTGAGGGAGCAAGTGGGGGTGCAAATGCGTAGAGGGGAAGAGGAATGGCAAAGAGAAGCGGAAAAAGCAATTTTTCTGAGTAGCCCTTTTTCGGGATATCTCAGGAAAATTGCTTTTTCCGCGAATAGATTCCTTCGCTGCGCTCGGAATGACAGGGAGGCGGAGGGAGGATTACTGGACGGCAATCTGTTTGACGGGGCTGGGCTTTTCGACCTTCTCGAGTTTGGGGAGATGGACGGTCAGGACGCCGTGCTCGACTTTGGCTTCAATCTTTTCCGCATCGACATCGTCGGGGAGCAGGAGCATCTGCTGGAATTTCTCATAGGAGAATTCGCGGCGGAGGTAGCGGCCGTGGTGTTTGTCTTCTTTGTTTTCGGCTTTCTTCTCCATCTCTATGCAGAGGTTGTTCTCTTCGTCGATATGGACGTGGAAGTCGTCCTTCGTGTGGCCCGGGGCGGCGATTTCCACCTCGTAGGCTTTGTCGTTTTCAAGTACATTGATGGCCGGAGCGGTGTAGGTCGGTCTTTCCATCCAGCTATTGTCGAAGAAATCGTTGAAAATCTCAGGCAGCCAGGTGTTCGTGGTTCTTCTGACAGGTAACATAATTCTACGTCTTTAAAGGTTCCGGTTTCGGGCTGTACTGCAAGGCCTTATTCCCGGGGTCCCTTGCGGGGCCGCTATCTGAAATTGCAAACCCGGGACCACCCCGTCAAAATGGACATTCTGTCACCTCCCCCTGCCACTTTGTCGCGATACTGCTATAGATTCCTTCGCTTCGCTCGGAATGACAGGAAGCTTCGCTCGGAATGACAGGAAGCTGCGCTCGGAATGACAGCGGGTCGGGCACGACGATGGAGAAGCGGAAAAAGCAATTTTTCTGAGTAGCCCTTTTTCGGGATATCTCAGGAAAATTGCTTTTTCTGCGAATAGACTCCTTCGCTTCGCTCGGAATGACAGGGGGAGCGGATCAGAGGGTGCTGAGGAACTGGCGGATGGCGTCGACGGCGTAGCCGTCATCGGCGTCGCCGGTCGCGGCGAGGATCGCGGAGGCCTTGGTGAGGGCCGTGCGGATCCTGGCCTTGTCGATCTGGGCGGCGCACTTCTGCGCGACACCGGCGGCGGCGTTCGCGGCGGCGTACGCGATGCTCTTGTCAGCGTTGTCCAGGTAGGGGACGATCGCGTCGAAGCTCTCCGGGGTCGGGATCGCGGCGAACTTGTTCACGATCGAGACGAGGGTCTTGCTGTCCTTCGTCAGGCCGGCGGCCTCGACGTACTGGGCGAGCTTCTGGCCATCGGGCTGGCGGGAGGCGGCGACGAGGTCGAGGGCCTTGGTCAGGGCGGCGGCGTTGCCCTTGCCGCCTTCCTTGAGGAGGAGCGGCGCGGCCGCGGCGTTGGACATCGACATCAGGGCGTCGAGGGCGCTCTTGCTGCCGTTTTCATAGGCGGCGGCGAGGTCCTTCACGGCGTTCTCCGTGTCCGTGTCGGCGAGGGCGGGATAGAAGCGGTCCTTGTTCTTCGCGGCGCCGAGGTAGGTGTTGATCAGCGCGTAGCGCTCCGGGGCGCCGGATTTTGCGAGGGCCCGCGCAAAGGCGGCCTGGAGGGGCTTCACGGCAGCTTCATCCGCGCCGTCGAGCATCTTCGCGAGCTGGCCCGCCTGGTCGGAGCGGACGACGCCGGCGAGCGCGTTCCGGGCGGCGGAGGCCACTGCGGCGTCCTGCGATTCGGCAAGCTTCAGGATATCCGGGGCGAGCGCGTAGATGCGGCGCTCGGCGGCGAGTTTCATCAGCGGGATCAGATCCTGGCCGGAGGCGTCCTTGAACGCGTTTTTCAGCGTTCCGCGGACATCGCCGTTGAAGCGCTGCAGCGCGGCGTAGGCGGCTTCGGCGCGGGGACCGTTCAGCATCGAGACGAGCTGCTCCGCCGCTGCGGCACCGCCGATCTTGCCGGCCGCCTCGACGGCGTTCAGGCCGGTCTGGCCGGGCGCGTCAAGCTGGCTCAGGATGAAATCGGCTTCGGAGTCGGCCTTGTGGAGGCCGAGCCAGTAGATGATTTCCGCCTTCGCGTCCTCGGAGAGGGTCGGGTAGGCGGCTTCGAGCTGGCGGTAGAAGACCGGGCCGGCGAAGGCGTCCGCGGTCCGCAGGGCGGTCACGCGGTAGGCCGGGTCGTCGGACTTCAGCGCCTTTACGACGCCGACCGGGTTGGCTTTCTTCCAGAGCTTCTCCACCTTCTTGTCGTTCTTGGACTTATAGATCGGAACCCTTTCCTTTTCGGGGGAGAGGAGGCGGAGCTGGGCTTGGAGGAACTGCTTGTTCGTCGGATCCGCCGTAGCGGCGACGGCCTGCCGGAAGCCGGTCTTGACGGCGTTCCGCAGGTTGATTTCAGCGGTCTTGTCGGAGGCGAAGTTGGCAAGCGCGCTCAGCGCGTATTCCGCCGGGCTGTTGGCGCCCTTGTCGGCGCTCTGGAGCATCGCGGCGAGGGTCAGGACGGAGCCGGGGGCGGCCTGGGCGAGCTGCGTCACGGCGGCGTTGAGCTCCGCGGAGGTCTGGACCGGCATCTGCGACAGGATTCTCTGGACGTCGGCGCCCGGCTGCGCGAAGGCGAGCGGGAGCGATACGACAAAGGTCAGAAGGATATAAGCGAGTCTTTTCATTTCCGTAAGCGATTAAAGGTATTTGTCCCAATGGTTGCGCATCGGCTGGTCGATGAGCAGGTTCGCGGCGTCGTCGTTCACGAAGCGCTGGGTCGCGGGGTTGAATTCCAGGTTGCGGCCGAGGCGCAGGGCGCAGACGCCCATGTTCACGATGGTCGCGCTGTGGAAGCCGTTGACCTCGTTCAGGGCGAAGTTCTTGCGGGTCCGGATGCAGTCGATGAAGTCGGTGTTCTGCGGGGCCGGGTCCGGGAGGGAGTTGATGACGTCCATCACGTTCGGGATGGTGCACTGGAAGCCCTTGTAGACCCTGCCGTTCGGGCCTTCGATGTAGGGGACGTTGCCGGGGGATTCGGCGCCTTCGCCTTCGAGGATGATCTTGCAGCCGTCCGCGTAGGTGTAGGTGATGCTGCGCCAGGTGCCGATGGCGTCCGGGTGCTGCTGGGGGGCGTCGATTTCCACCTTGACGGGGAATTCATCGTCCTTGCCCAGGATGTACTGGACCGGGTCGATGTAGTGCTGGCCCATGTCGCCGAGGCCGCCGCCGTCGTAGTCCCAGTAGCCGCGGAAGGTCTGGTGGCAGCGGTGGGGGTTGTACGGCTTGTAGGGGGCGGGACCGAGCCACATGTCGTAGTCGAAATAGGACGGGACCGGCTCCGGGATCAGGTCCGTCTTGCCGACCCAGTAGAACTTCCAGGCGAAACCGGTCGCGCCGGAGATGCGGACGGTCAGCGGCCATCCGAGCAGGCCGCTGTCCACGAGCTTCTTCAGCGGCTCGACGGTCGTTCCGAGGCCGTAGAAGGTATCCTTGAAGCGGAACCAGGTATTGAGCCGGAAGACGCGGCCGTTGCGCTTGACGGCCTCCATCACGCGCTTGCCTTCCCCGATCGTGCGGGTCATCGGCTTCTCGCACCAGATATCCTTGCCGGCGCGGGCGGCCTCGCAGGCCATGATGGCGTGCCAGTGGGGCGGGGTCGCGATGTGGACGACGTCCACATTCGGGTCGTGGATGAGCTCCCGCCAGTCGTGGTAGGTCGCCATGGTTCCGAATCCGCGCTGTGCGGCCTGGTCGACGGCGCCCTGGAGGTGCTGCTGGTCAACGTCGCACAATGCCACGAGCCTGCAGGAACTGTCGGAGGTGAAATGGTAGGAGGACCTGCCGATGCCGCCGGTGCCGATGATGCCCTTGGTCAGCTGGTCGCTCGGCGCGATGAAATCGTTCGGGCCGCCCATCTTGCCGAAGACTTTCCGCGGGAGGATGGTCGCGGCGGCGATTCCGACGCCTGTCTTTTTCAAAAACGATCTTCTGCTTTCGTCCATTGTGATATGAATTTGTTGGTTAGTTTTTCCAAAATCGCATATACACAAAGATACTAAATTATTTTCGATTGGTTCGTGATATTGTAAATCCTGTTGGCGGAAAGACAGTATTTGATTTCAAAGCAGCTGTATTCCTCCCGGCCGCCGATTCTCCGGTGGCCGGTCGCGTACTCCGGGTTGAATCCCAGCATGATCGCCTCCGAGAGCATCAGGGAACTGATCCGCGCCCGGCAGAGCCGCGCCAGCAGTTCGTAGTTTTTCTCCAGGGCGCCCTGGACCCGGCGGTGGGTCGCGCGGGAGACCCGGACCCGGCGGTTGTTGTAGTCGTTCTTGCATTTGCTGCAGCAGAATTTCCGGTCCTGCCGCCCGTAGGGAAGCGCCGCCCCGCATTCCAGACAGGTCCCTGCCAGCGCCTTTTCATCCAGTTTGTATTCCATAGCCATCCTTTTTTTAACCTTGCAGGTGAAGATGCGAAGGCCGTCCGAGGATTCCAAGGACCGAAAAAAAGAATACCGAGAAAGATAAGTTTGCCGCCGTCGAAAAGAATCCGGCCGGGACGCAAACATTTCCTCGCCTCCGAAGGAAACGGGCATCCCGGACGGCGGGAAACCTGCCTGATTCGAAAAATACGTGTATTTCCCGGTTTTCTTTTTTTCGGTCTGCACGTCGCCCGGCGGCTTTTCCCTTCCTTTGCGATGGCTCCGCCTCCGGGAAGACCGGATGGAGCGGAGAATTGTATAACGCTTAAACATCGAACTATGGAACAACTGAACAAGCTCGAACTGCGCGGGAACGTGGGATTCTCCCGCGTCCAGGTTTTCAATTCCCGGAAGGTCGCGCGCTTTTCCGTCGCGACCAACTATGCCTACAAGGACCGGGACGGCATGCCCGTCATCGAGACGACCTGGCACAACGTCAGCGCCTGGGAGGGCCGCGACATCGTGGACCCGGACCTGATCCGGAAAGGGACGAAAGTCCACGTCATCGGACGCCTGCGGGCCCAGAACTACACGGACAAGGACGGCCAGGAAAGGGATACCTTCGAGGTGCTCGCCACCAAGGTGGAACTCCTCGAAGACCTCGACCAGCCCCAGAACGACTTTTAATCCCGTCCGCGATGAAACGCCCGTTCCTTCTCCTCGCGCTGGTCCTCGCCGTCGCGTCCTGCGGGACGCAGAAGCGCATCCGCGCCCTGCGCAGCGAACCCGTCGGCACGCTGCTGACCCTGCCGCAGGAAGAAACCCCGCAGGAGCTGTCCCTGGACACGCCCCGGCGCGACACCCTCGTCGTCCACGACGACGAAGGACGGGAGCTGCTGATCATGCGCGCGACCCGGGACGAGGACGGGGAGATGGTGGCGACGGACGTGATCGACGCGGCGTATGTGACCGCGCGCTTCCGCAACGTCGCCGAGCGCCACGGAAAGGTGGACCTCCGCTTCCAGGTCATCGTGCCCGCGCGGATGCAGGATTCCCGCTGGCAGCTCCGCCTGCGCCCGGAGATGATCCTCGCGGGCGAGCGCACGCCGCTGGATTCCATCATCATCTCCGGGAGCGCGTACCGGAAGGCGCAGCTGCGGGGCTACGAGCAGTATGAACGCTTCCTGCGCTCCATCATGCGCGACTCCTCCCTGTTCCTGCGGGAACGGGAGCTGGAGATCTTCCTGGAGCGGAACCTCCCGCAGCTGTACCGCCTGAAGGGGGATACGTCGCGCGTCTCCGACGCGGAGTTCGCCTCCTTGTACGGCGTGACGGAGCAGGATGCCGTGCTCCATTACACCAACCGGGCCCGCGTCCGCGCGAACCTGCGGAAGCTCGAATCCCGGGAGCGGATGTTCGCCCGCTATGTCAAGGCGCCCCTCGTGACCGAGGGCCTGCGGCTCGACACGGTCATCACCTCGCCGGACGGGGATTTCATCTATGAATACCTCCAGACGGTGAACACGCAGCCGCAGATGAAGAGTGTCGAAATCAGCCTGCAGGGCGACATCTGGTCACAGGAAGCCCGCCTGTACCGCATCCCGGAAGGGGAGCCGCTGACCTTTTACATCAGCTCCCTGAGCGCGTTTGCGGACGAGCGCCTTCGCTACATGACCCGCATCGTCGAGCGCCAGGTGCGCTCGGATGCGGTCTGCCGGATCGATTTCAAGGTCGCGAGCGCCGAGGTGGACGCGGGCTTCGGCGGGAACGGCGGGGAAATCGCGCGGATCAAGCGCCACCTCGCCGCCCTGCTGGACAACGAGGAATTCGACATGGATTCGATCACCGTCACGGCCTCCTGCTCGCCGGAAGGGGAGTATGGCTACAACACCCGCCTCTCGCGCGGGCGCAGCGAGTCCGTCTCCCGCTATTTCCAGCGCTACATCGCTTCCTACCGCGATTCCCTGCGCCTGTACGGGGGAATGGCCCTCGGGCTGGGAACGGAGGACCGGGGCGCCGCGGCCCCCCTGCAGGACATCCATTTCATCTCCCGCTCCGAGCCGGAGAACTGGACGATGTTCCGCTCCCTGGTCGCGCAGGACCCGGCCCTCTCGGAGGCGGACCGGGAGGACATCGCGCGCTGGATGCGCGAGGAAAACCCGGACCGCCGCGAGGCGGGCCTGCGCAGCCGGGCGTATTACCCCCACCTCCTGGCGGAGGTCTATCCCCGCCTGCGCACCGTCCGCTTCGATTTCTTCCTCCACCGGAAAGGGATGGTCAAGGACACGGTCCATACGACCGTCCTGGACACCGCCTACATGCGCGGCGTCCGCTCCATCCTCGACCGCGACTACCGGACCGCCGCCGCGATCCTGCGCCCCTACGGCGATTTCAACGCCGCCGTGGCCCTGTGCGCCCTCGATTACAACGCCTCCGCGATGGACATCCTCCAGCGCCTGGAACGCAGCGACAAGGTCGAATACATGTTCGCCATCCTCTATTCCCGCCTGGGGAAGGATGCGGAGGCGGTCGAGCACTACCTCAATTCGTGCCGCCTGAACCCCGCCTTCGTCCACCGCGGGAACCTGGATCCCGAAATATCCGCGCTGATCAAGGCCTACGGACTGAACAAAGAATAACTGAAACCCGAAATCACCATGAAGAACTTCTCCCTGTGCGCCCTCGCCGCCGGCGCCCTCCTTTTCGCGGCATCCTGCAACAAGATCGAATCCGCCCCGGCGCCCGCGCCGCAGGACACGCAGCCCTGCACGGTCACCTTCTCCGTCTACGACGCCGCGACCAAGGCGACTACAACCAATGACGCGAAGATCAACAGCCTGCAGGTCTTCGTCTTCCTCGGCGACAACCTGGACGTCTACGGCTCCTCGGCGACCTCGTCCGTCAGCCTCGAATGTACGCCGGGCTCCCGCAACATCGTCGTCATCGCCAACGGCCCCGACCTCCACACGGTCACGACGAAGACGGCCCTGCTCGCAACGACGTCCCTGATGGCCAACTCGAGCGTCACCTCGATGGAGATGGTCGGCACCAAGACGGTGGAGCTCTCCGCCGCGAACAAGACCGTCAGCATCCCGGTCTCCCGCCTCGGCGCCCGCGTCGTGGTCTCCTCGATCAAGAAGAACTTTACTTCCGCGGCCCTGCAGGCCCTGACGTTCAAGGTCAAGCGGATCTACCTGGTCAACGTGGCCGGCGACTGCAAGTACGGCGGGGGCTCCTATACGCCGACCGTCTGGTTCAACAAGATGAAACACGACGCCGAGCAGTCGGCGATGACCCTCGACAGCCCGGACGCGACCGTCAGTTCCGGGACCAAGTACAGCACCGTCCACACCTTCTATGCGTGGCCAAATCCGACGTCCGCCGACTCCGAGGCGACGTCCTGGAGCGCGCGCCACACGCGCCTCGTCATCGAGGCGCAGCTCGGAAGCGACACCTTCTATTATCCCATCACCCTTCCCGCACTGGAAAGCAACAAGTCCTACAATATCGACGAGGTCAGCATCACCCGCCCGGGTTCGTCCAGCCCGGACGTCCCGGTGTCTTTCCTGGACTGCTCGTTCAGCGTGACCGTGACCGGCTGGACGAATGTCGCCCTGACGGAAGGGACCACCATCTGAAACTATGCGCAGCGGATGGATCCTCTTCCTCCTGCCGGCCGTCCTCCTGGGCTCCTGCAGCTCCGCGGGACTGCCGGCGGAGGAACCCGTCCGGCCCGATACGGTCCGGATGGAAATATCCCTGGAAACGGGAGCGCTCCATACGCGGGCGGATGCGGACGAGACCGTGGACAACGTGAAGATCTTTGTCTTCGATCCCCGGGAACAGCTCTCCGACAGCTATGATTCCGCGACGACGGACCTGGGCTGCGTGGAAGTCCTGGCGCGCAAGCCGGTCTCCATCTACGCGCTGGTGAACGCGCCCGGGGACTTCTCCGCCGTCAAGACCAAGTCGCAGCTGCTTCAGATGCGCTCCTCGATCACGGACAACACGCCCTCGCGGATGGTGATGGTCGGACACGTCGATACGACCGTCACCGCGCCCGGCCCGATCGTGATCCCCGTGCGCCGCATCGCCGCGAAAATCCTCGTGGAGGAGATCTACGGCTATTTCCGGGGGTGCGGGAACACGACCGACGACGCCCACCAGATCAACAGCATGCAGATCTACACGGGCTCCGCGGACTGGCCCTACGCACTGGACGAAGGGACGCCGGGCGGCTTCGTGGACCATACGGCGGCCATGCACATCGGCTACAGGTATATGCACAACATGTACTGGACGACGCGGATTCTGGACGGCCGGACGTACTATTATTACGGTCCCGCCGCGGTCTATACCTATCCGAACCACGAAACGGAAAAGAGCCGGCGGACCCGGCTGGTGCTCCTGATCAACGGACAACGGACGGAAGACCTCGGGAACAACCACTACCTGCAGCACGACTGCTACCACTTCATCTCCTTCCTGCTGCCGCCGCTCGACGCGAACACCCTGTACCGGATCCCCCGCCTGACCGTCTATATGCCGCCCTACGACTACAGTCCGGCCTACGCCTCGCGCGAGCTGCGCGCCGCGGCCCGGGCCCGGGTGGAGAGCTACGACATGCAGACGGGGGAAATGAAAGGACACTTTACGCTTGAGGAACCTGCCTATGTGGAAGAAATCGCTCATTAGCCTGCTGCTGGCAGGCGGCCTGGTCTCCTGCACCGTCAAGGAGGACCGGGCGGGCTGCCCCTGCCGGCTGTCCGTCCTGATCGAGGACGGGCGGCAGGAGAAGGCGCCGGTGACCTATGCGGTCGGCGGCGCGGAGCCCGTCCTCGAGGAACGCTTCTCCGCCGGCGCGCTCCTCCGGGCGGACGACTGCGAGATCCCGAAGGGGCTCTGGGATTCGTATGCGTATTCCGGACTCTCGACGGGGCGGCTGGAGGGGACCGTCGCGCGTATCCCGGCGGGACTGCCGTCGGACCCGCTCTACGCCGGCGCCGCGCCGCTGGACGCGACGGGGGAGGAGGCGACCTCCCGGATCGGGCTGCACAAGCAGTACGCCGCCGTGACGCTGGACCTGCGGGAATACCTCCCCACGGCGGAGGGGCTGCAGCTGTTCGCCTCCGGGAATGTCTGCGGGCTGGACCTGGCCCGGCTTGCGCCGGTGGAGGGGACTTTCGCGTGCGCCCTGGAGCCGGTGGAGGACCGGGTGTTCCGCTTCCTCGCGCCGCGGCAGCGGGACGACTCGCTGGAACTGCAGGTACTGACCGGCGGGGAACTGGACCACACGCTTCCGCTCGGGAAGGCGATGGCGGCGGCGGGATATGACTGGACGGCGCCGGATTTGGCGGACATCACCCTCGCGCTGACGCTCATTTCGCTGGATTTCGGCGTCGAGGTGGTTGGCTGGGATGAAATAGCGGTGGAATAGCTTGGTTTTTTTGAGGGAATGCCTTATATTTGTTACAATCAGTTTTGTGACTATTTTTAACACTAACCCATAACGTATCATGACAAGCAGAAGACAATTCCTCAAGACCGCCTCCGTCGTTACCGCCGGTGCGCTGGTTACTCCTAGTGCCCTTGCTTCCGGCAAGGCTTCCCCGCTCGCTGCCGCCGCCCCCGCGTCCGGCAAGCGTATCGGCCTCCAGACCTATTCCCTCGGCGTCGAGCTGCTGAAAGACCTTCCGAACGGCCTGAAGCGCCTGGCCGCCGCCGGTTACAACGAGTTCGAGCTCTTCGGCTACAACGAGCAGGCCGCCGGATTCGGCGCCGGTGGACGTGACGGAGCCGTGACCATCAAGGCGGCCGACTACAAGAAGGCCTGCGACGATGCCGGCATCAAGATCCTCAGCTCCCACCTGTCCCCGTCGATCCGTGAGTACAAGTCCGAGAACTTCGCCCAGTTCGACGAGTTCTGGAAGAAGGCCGCCGACCTCCACGCTTCGATCGGTATCAAGTACATGGTCCAGCCGTCCCTGCCGTCGATCAAGAACGACGAGGATGCGAAGGTTGTCTGCGAGGTCTTCAACCGTGCCGGTGAGATCTGCAACAACGTAGGCATCAAGTGGGGCTACCACAACCACAGCAATGAGTTCGTCCGCGTCCCGAAGGCCGGCGAAGAGACTCCCGCCTCGAACGACCCGATGGCCCGCATGCGCGCCCGCGGCGAGTATATCGAGCAGCTCTTCCTCGACAACACCGATCCGGACAAGGTCTTCTTCGAACTGGACGTTTACTGGGCCGTGATGGGCCAGCAGGATCCCTGCGAGTGGCTCCGCAACAACCCGAAGCGCTTCCGCCTCCTCCACATCAAGGACCGCTGGATCATCGGCGATTCCGGTATGATGAACTTCCCGAACATCTTCAAGGCCGGTTACGACATCGGTATCGACGGCTGGTTCGTCGAGGTCGAGAACGGCTCCAAGAAGGGTTATACCCAGTTCGACGCCGTCTGCGAGAGCGCGAAGTACCTGTCGAAGGCTTCCTTCGTATAATCGTATTTTTGATGATTGATGCGAGGCCGGCCCGGTGGACCGGCCTCCTTTTCTATGAAAGAGACAACCCGCCGCTATTCCTTCGGGAAATTCTTCCGGGACTGGATGCTGGTCATCGCGATGGTGACAGGCGCCCTGGCTTATCTGGTCTACCACTGGATTCCTGCGCTGCATCCTGCGGGGCCGGCGCTGGAGCGGATCTGCAAGACCGTCCAGCCGGTCCTGCTCTTCCTGATGCTGTTCCTGAGTTACTGCCGGATCGAGCCGCAGCAGATGAAACCCCACCGCTGGATGGCCTGGCTGCTGCTGATCCAGTGCCTGTCGTTCGCCGGGTTGGCCGGCGTGCTGATCGCACGGCCGGATGCCGGACTGCGCATCGGACTGGAGTCGGCGATGCTCTGCATGATATGCCCGACGGCGACGGCCTGTGCCGTCGTGACGGGGAAGCTGGGCGGCAACATGGCCGGCGTGGTGACCTATACGGTCCTGATCAACCTGCTGGTCGCGCTGCTCGTCCCGCTCGTCGTCCCGCTGATCCACCCCATGGCGGGCCTTTCCTTCCTGAACGCCTTCTCGCGGATCCTCGCGAAGGTGTTCCCGCTGCTGATCCTGCCCTGCCTGCTGGCATGGATCGTCCGCTACCTCTTCCCGCGGCTTCACGCCCTGCTGATCCGCTACACGGACCTGCCGTTCTATCTGTGGTCCGTGTCCCTGACGCTGGCGATCCTGATGAGCGTCCGCGCCCTGGTCGGCAGCGGTCAGCGCGCCTGGATCCTGCTGGAAATCGCCGCCGCGTCCCTGCTCTGCTGCGTCCTGCAGTTCTGGGCCGGCAAGCGCATCGGCTCCCGTTACGGCTGCCGCATCAGCGCGGGACAGGCGCTGGGGCAGAAGAATACGGTCTTTTCGATCTGGATGGCTTATACCTTCATGGACCCGGTGGTTTCCGTAGCGGGCGGCTTCTATACGATCTGGCACAACGCCTTCAACAGCTGGCAGCTGTACCGCCGGCGCCTGGAACTGGACGCCGGGAAGGCGACTAACGAGTAGCGTCTTCCTCGCGGGCTTTCCGCTCCGCGGTCTCGTGGATCAGGTCCCCGTAGCCCGTGAGGGCGGCGAAAGGCGCGAACTGCGCCGCCCGGTCCGCCCGGCTCATCGGCGGGTGGGTCTTGGAACGGTGGTGGGGGAGCGAGAGGATGTCCCCGTATTTTTTCAGGATGTCGTCCATCGTTATGCCTTGTGCCCTCCGATCTGTTTGTTGCGTTCGATGGTCGTCGCCCCCTCTTCGAAGTTGACGCCCTTCAGGATGGCGTTCTTGCCGAATCTCCGGCGGATTTCCAGGATGGTCTCCTGCTGCCGGCGTTCCCGCTCCAGTGCCGCCTCGTCGGTGAACAGGTCCATCTGGCGGCCCTCCGCCAGGTCTTCCGGGACGACGTTGCAGAGGGTGACGTTGAGGCGGCGGATGAGCAGGTCCTTGTCCGCCACGGCGTCGAAGAGTTCCATCGCAGCCTCCGCGATCAGGGCCGTCGACGAGGTCTTGCGGCCGAAATTCCGGGAACCGTGGGCCGGTTTGGGGGCCGGCCGCCCGTACCAGTCCTTGACGACGGGGCCCTTGTAGCGTTTCCTCCGCTCCGGGTCGGTCACGTTCGTCGTGTCGTAGTGGATGTCCAGCACGATCTGGTCCGCGAGCAGCCGTTTCTCCACGAGGTCCAGGACCAGCAGTTCGACCATTTCCCGGACGATGATGCGCCCCTTGGCGCAGCTGTAGGGCTCGGCCAGGACCTGGCCGGAACTCAGGCTGCTGCTCGCAGGCCGGTACCGCTTGATGTCCGCCATCGTGCAGGGCTCCCAGCCCCAGGCGTGGTCGATCAGCAGCTCCGCGGCCACGCCGAAGGACTTGTAGAAGAATTCCTCCCAGGCGGGTTCCAGGGAGCAGCGGGCGATTTCGCCCATCGTCCGGATGCCGGCCTGCTCGAGCCGGCGCGCCGTCCCGTGGCCGATGCGCCAGAAGTCCGTGATGGGCGTGTGGTCCCAGAGGAGCCGGCGGTAGTCCATTTCGTCGATCCGGGAGACCCGGACGCCGTCCTTGTCCGGCGCGCTGTGCTTCGCGACGATGTCCATCGCCACCTTGGCGAGGTACAGGTTCGTCCCGATGCCGGCCGTGGCCGTGATGCCGGTCGTCGCGAGGATGTCCCGGATCAGGCGCATCGTCAGCGTGTGGGCGTCGCAGCGGTAGAGCCGCAGGTAGTCGGTCGCGTCGATGAAGACTTCGTCGACGGAGTAGACGTGGATGTCATCTGCGGAGATGTATTTCAGGTAGATGTCGTAGATTTGGCGGCTGACCTCCATGTAGCGGGCCATCCGCGGCGGCGCGGTGATGTATTCGAGGGGCTCGCGGCGGCCCCGGTTGATCTCCTTCACGCGCTGCACGACCTCGAAAAGGCGCGCCCGCCCGCCGATGCCGAACGCTTTCAGCGCGGGGGAGACCGCCAGGCAGATGGTCTTCTCCGTCCGGCTGGCGTCGGCGACGACCAGATAGGCCTGCAGCGGGTCCAGTCCGCGGTCCACGCACTCCACGGACGCATAAAAGGACTTCAAGTCGATGGCGAGGTAGGTCCGGTTCTCCACTACAGGGCGGCGGTCACGTTGTCGTAGTATTTCTTCGAGACGGGGATGCCGTCCTTCTTCTCGGTGCCGAGGTCGGCGAAATAGAGTCCGTTCACGTCCTTGCGGACCATCCGGATGTGGACTGGATTCACGATGTAGCTGCGGTGCGTGCGCACGAAGCCCGCGCGCTCGCAGAGCGGCTCGATGTTCTTCATCGAATTCCGGATCTGGAACTGTTTCTCGATCCCGTTCTCCTGGTAGTGGATGATGATGTAGTTCTCGTTGGCCTCGATATAGAGGATGGAGGCGGCGGAGGTGATGAACTTCAGCTGGTGGCGGCTGTCGTAGAACTTGAGCCGGGCTCCTTCGTCCGCCGGTTCGGCGGTCGCGGCTTCCTTGAAGACCGAGACCAGGGTCATGATGGCGACCGGGATCAGCAGCACGGCGAGCATTGCGTAGAGGGTCTTGGCCAGGAAGGGGAAGTATCCGCCCTTGTCCATCAGCGCCAGGTAGAGGGCGCCGAAGACGGAAATGGCCACGATTTCCAGGACACACCAGACGCTGTAGTTCAGCAGGTTCATGTCGAGCCGGTTCCGCATCAGGTAGAAAACCAGGCGCGTGAGGGTCAGGACCACGAGGATGATGGCTTCCAGGATCGAGACGTTGAAGTAGAACAGGTTTTCTTTCCCCAGCGCCGCTTCGCCGGCGTGGAGGATCTCCTGCATCGGGCGCGGTTCGTACATCATCGCGCAGACCAGGAAGCACGCCATCATCACGAGCACATAGATCAGGTTCGGGAAGAAGCGCTTATAGGACTTCAGGTAGGTTCCCATCGGTTTTAGTCACATTTTTCGTTGTGACAAATATAATACTTTTCCGATTTTGTCACAATATCCCAAGGGTTTCGTCACAAAAACCGGCTTTTTATCACATAGAGGCCTCTCTGGTGGCGATTGCTTCCGCGCCGTGCAGCCCCGCGCTACCTTTGCTTCCGAAAACTGAAAACCGAACTGTGATGAAAGCTCCCGAATGGATCCGACTGGACAATGCGTCCATCATATACCCCTCCTGCAAGACCAGGAAATATGCGACCCTTTACCGGATGGCCGTCGCGCTCGACGAGCCGGTCAATTCCACCCTGCTCAATGCGGCGCTGCAGACGACGGCAAGGCGTTTTCCGGGTCTGTGCTATACGCTCGACAAGGGCGTCTTCTGGTGGTTCCTGCGCCGCCTGGAGAACGCGCCCGTGTCCGGACCGGTCCCGGCCCACCGTCCCTTCAACTTCCGCCGCAACGGCGGCTATATGTTCAAGGTCGGCGCCGGCGGGAACCGCATCACCCTCGACATGTTCCATGTCCTCACGGACGGTACCGGGGGAATGACCTTCCTGCTGACCCTGACCGCCGAATACCTGAAGCTCCGCTACGGCAGCGACATCCCTGCCGGGAAGTGGATCCTCGACACGGCGCAGGAGCCACAGGCCGCGGAGCTGGAGGACAGCTTCGACGCCTTCTCCGGCATGCGGGGCAGCCTCGACCGGGAGCAGCGCGCCTACCACGTGCGCGGCACCGTCCTCGGCCGGAGCGAGCTCAACGACATCAAGATGAGTTTCCCCTCCGCGGCCGTCCGCGCCCGGGCGGAAGCTTTCGGCGTCACGGTCACGGAATTCCTCGCCGCCGTGATGATCCATTCCCTCCAGCAGGTGCGTGAAGCGGATCCGCGCCCCCGCAAGCGCGCGAGCCTCAAGCTCGAGATTCCCGTCAACCTGCGGCCCATTTTCGGCAGCGCCACGCTCCGCAATTTCTCCTCCTACGTCCACGTCGGCACCGACGTCGCCAACGGCCCCATGACCTTCCCGGAGATCCTCGCGGAGGTGAAGCAGCAGAAGCGCCTTTTCGTGAACGCCCGCCGCCTCACGACCCGCATCGCGGCCAACGTCGCGCTGGAAGACAACCTCGCCATCCGCTGCCTCCCCATCTTCATCAAGCGCCCCGCCATCAACATCATCAACCGGCTGAAAGGGGAGAACTACTGCTCGCAGGTCCTCTCCAACCTCGGGAACATCGTGCTCCCGGAGGCGATGGCCGCGCACGTCCGCGACGTCGATTTCATGCTCGGCCGCACGCGCCAGCGCTCCGGCTCCGTCGCCTGCCTGAGCTATGGCGGCCGCCTGAACCTCCACTTCTCGCGCCGCATCGCGGAGCGGGACTTCGAGGACGCGTTCCTCCGGCAGATGGCCTCGCTGGGGCTGGAGGCCGCCGTGGAGCACCTGAAGCCCTCCTGCGCGCCCGGGGAGGCAGAAAAAAACCGGCCGATGCGCTGGGCAAAGGTCGGCCTGTTTCAACCGTATTTCGCAATCTGAGCCGTTATGCTGATCGCACTGTTCCTCTTTATTCTTTCTTCTTTTTTCCGTCCTTGTCCTGGTAAAGGAAACGCCGGATCTTGTGGGTCGCGGTCTTGTTGAAGGGCTCCTTCATGATTTCCACGTCCTTGATCCGCAGGAAGCTGCTGACCTTGGAGTTGACGTAATCCATGATCTCCTGCTTCTTCTGCTCGAGCGTTTCGATGAAGCGGTCCTGTCCTTCGAGGTCCCAGTTGATCTTGTCGTCGTTGAACTGGACGAGGGCGACCAGCTGGCCGGCGCGGCTGACGACGAGCGACTCGTTCACGTCGCTGATGTTGTTGATCACGCTCTCGATCTCCTCGGGGTAGATGTTCTCGCCGGAGGCGCCGATGATCACGTTGCCTGAGCGGCCCTGGATATAGACACGGCCCTTCTTGTCCATCTTCGCGAGGTCGCCCGTGCGGAGCCATCCGTCCGGGGTCATCACGGCCTGCGTCCGCTGGTAGTCCTTGTAGTAGCCGAGCATCACGTTCGGGCCCTTGACCTGGAGCTCGCCGATGCCGGTCTCCGGGTCCGCATCCGCGAGGCGGACGCTGACCTCGTAGGAGGACGTGCCGGTCGAGCCGATGTGGGTCTTCTTCGGGCCGGCGTCGCAGATCAGCGGGGCCGTCTCCGTCAGGCCGTAGCCGATCGCATACGGGAAACGGCATTTCTTCAGGAAACGCTCGACCTCGACGTCCAGTTTCGCGCCGCCGATGCCGAAGAAACGGATCCGGCCGCCGAACTGCTTCATCAGCTTGCCGCCCACAAGCCAGTGGAGCAGCAGCGGGAAGTGCTCGTCGAGGTAGCTCAGGAAGCGGCTGCCGCGGATGGTCGGGAGGACCTTGTTCTTGATGACTTTCTCGATGATCAGCGGGACGGAGAGCATCGCGGTCGGGCGGACCTGCCGCAGGGCCGACATCAGGACCGTCGGGGTCGGGGGCTTCTGGATGTAATAGACGGCGGCGCCGACGGCGAAGGGGTAGATCATTCCGATGCTCATCTCGTAGGTATGGGCGAGGGGGAGGATCGACAGGAAGACGTCCTTGCGGTAGACTTTGTGGGCGTACCAGGACTCGAGGACGTTCGCGCAGAAGTTGCGGTGGCTGAGCATCACGCCCTTGGCGTTGCCGGTCGTGCCGGAGGTATAGATGATGGCGGCGATGTCCATCGGCTCCGGGTGCTTGATCGTGCCGTCGCAGGTGTATTTCGTCTCGTCGGTCTTGATCAGGGAGAAATCGGCGAGGTCGATGACGAGGTACATCCGCTCCATCGCCTCCGGGCTGACTTTCGGCAGCTGTTTCCGGGAGACGAACAGGACTTTTGCGTCGGAATGCTGGAGGATGTTCTCGACTTCGTTGGGGGAGAGTTCGGGCAGCATCGGGACGGAGATCCGGCCGTAGGCGGTCGTCGCGAAGAACGCGACGGCCCAGTTCGGCTGGTTCTCCGACAGGATCGCGATCTTGTCGGTCTCGCAGATCCCGAAGGTCGAAAGCATTCCGGAAATCTGCTCGCATTTCTCGCGGAAACCGGCATAGGTATAGGCACAGCCGCCGTCCACGTAGTCGGAAACGGGGCGGTTGGCGTATTTCGCGGTGGCGTACTCGAATAAGTCCAGGAGCGTCTTGAATCGGTGTCTCATCGGCAGTCGGTTTCGGATTAAGGCGGAGCGCAAAGATACGTAAATTAACCGACAGTTTTGTCGAAAAATGCGTATCTTGGAGCAGAAATGTAAATCCGATTGCTATGGACAGGATTGTGCGGCTGGCCGCGGTGGCGGCGGTATTGCTGGGATTGGGCCTGCGCGCGGGCGCGCAGCCGGGATATGTGCCTTCGCAGGAGAACCTCGCGGCGCGGGAGGCCTTTGAGGAGGAGCGCTTCGGCGTGTTTATCCACTGGGGCATCTATTCGATGCTGGGGGACGGCGAATGGGTGATGAACAACCGGAACCTGGATTATCTGGAATACGGGCGCCTGGCGGCGGGCTTCGATCCGTCGAAGTTCGACGCCGACGCCTGGGTGCGCGCGATCAAGGACGCCGGGGCGAAGTACATCACGATTACCTCCCGCCACCACGACGGTTTCTCGATGTGGAATTCGAAGGCGAGCGGCTACAACGTAGCGAAAGCGACGCCGTTCCGGCGGGACGTCCTCGCCGAGCTCGCGAAGGCCTGCCGCAGGCACGGCATCAAGCTCCATTTCTACTACTCCCACCTCGACTGGGGCCGGACGGACTTCTGGCCGCGCGGCCGGACCGGCGGCGCGCTCGGGCGTCCGGACGGGCAGGACGGCGACTGGGACCGCTACCTGCAGTTCATGAACGACCAGCTCACGGAGCTGCTGACCCGCTACGGCCCGATCGGCGCGATCTGGTTCGACGGCGTCTGGGACTGGCCGCACGACCGGGAGGCGATGCCGGAGCGCTGGAACCTTTATGAGCAGTACGCCCTGATCCACCGCCTCCAGCCCGGCTGCCTCGTCGGCAACAACCACCACCTGCTCCCGTTCCCCGGCGAGGATATCCAGATTTTCGAACGGGACATCCCCGGCTACAACGAATACGGGATGTCCGGCCAGGAGATCTCGCGCCTGCCGCTCGAGACCTGCCAGACGATGAACGGCAGCTGGGGTTACAACATCCTTGACCGGAATTACAAGTCCGCGGACGAACTGATCCGCTACCTGGTCCGTACGGCCGCGAAGGGGGCGAACCTGCTGCTGAACATCGGCCCGCGCCCGGACGGCACGATCCCCGACGAGGCGCTGGAGCGCTTCAAGGCGATGGGCGCGTGGATGCGCCGCTACGGCGAGTCCATCTACGGGACGCAGGCCGGCGCGGTCCCGGCGGCTGACTGGGGCGTCACGACCCAGCGGGGGAATACCCTCTATGTCCATGTCCTGAAGCAGGAGAACCGCGTCTTCCTGCCGGTCAGCGAGACGGTCGTCGAGTCCGCCGCGCACCTGCCGAGCGGCGCGCCGGTCGCGTTCACGCCGGTCGGCGACGGGATCCTGCTCGAAGTGCCGTGCGACGGGAATGTGGACGAGCTGGTGGCCGTCCGGCTGCTCGTGCCGGCGGCGGGGCTGAAGCTTTCCCGCGAGGCGCAGTCCTTCCAGTTCCTGTACGAGAACATGTCGCTGGCGGACCGGGAGACCTATGCGCCGGAATACTGGGCGGAGAATGTCCGGAAGACGCTCGAGGTGCGCGACCGGATGGGCTGGGACATCCCGGAGCGGGAGTTCCGCCATTTCGTGCTGCCGCTGCGCGTCAACAACGAGGACCTCGACGATTTCCGGACGCTGTACGCGGATACCCTCTGTGCGCGGGTCCGGGGGATGAGCCTCGCCGAGGCGGCCCTCGAAATCAACCACTGGTGCCACGAGCAGGCGACGTACCAGCCGTCTGACGCGCGGACCTCGGCGCCGACGGCGACGATGGCGCGCGGCCTCGGCCGCTGCGGCGAGGAGTCCGTGCTGACCGTCGCCGCGCTGCGCGCCGCAGGCATCCCGGCGCGCCAGGTCTATACCCCGCGCTGGGCCCACACGGACGACAACCACGCCTGGGTTGAGGCTTACGTGGACGGGAAATGGCATTTCATGGGTGCGTGCGAGCCGGCGCCGGTCCTCGACATGGCCTGGTTTAACGCCCCGGTCTCCCGGGCGCTGCTGCTCCACACGAAGGCCTTCGGCGATTACGACGGGCCGGAGGAGGTCATCAGCCGGACCGCCGCCTATACGGAAATCAACGTGACGGACAACTATGTCCCGGTCCGGGAGTCCCGGGTCCGGGTCGTCGATACCGACGGCCGCCCGGTCGAAGGCGCGGACGTCGAATTCAAGATCTACAACTATGCGGAGTTCTATACCGTTTCGCGGGTGAAGAGCGACCGCGGCGGCGAGGCATCGCTGCGGACCGGCTGCGGCGACCTGCTCGCCTGGGCTTCCAAGGGCGACCGCTTCGGCGTCGCGAAGACCGGGGAGGGGACCGTGACGCTCGTGCTGGACCGCCGCTTCGGGGAGCGCTTTGCGCTGGACTTCGACATCGTCCCGCCGGCGGAGCGTCCGCTCCCGGCCGCGGCGACCGCGGCGCAGATTGCGGAGAACGACCGGCGCCTCGCGGCCGAGGATGCGCTCCGGGAGTCCCGCGACCGGGGGAACCCGGCCGTCGCGCAGATCCGCCGGGCCCATCCCGGCGCCGAGCCGAAGATCCGGGCGATCCTGAACTCCCTCTCCGAAAAAGACCGCGGGGATGTGACCTTGGCGGTCCTGGAGGACGCCCTGGCCCACTGCGGGGCGGAATTCCGCCCGTACGTCGACGGGCCGCGGATCGAGAACGAGGCGCTCCTGCCGTATTTCGGGGTGATCGGGCGCGGCCTGCGGCTGCGCAGCCCCGCGGAGGCTGCCGCCTGGGTCACGGAGCACATCCGGCTGGACGAGACCGGCAATCCCCAGCAGCTGCGGATTCCGCCGGCGGCCGTCTGGGCCGGCCGCGCGGCCGACCGGCTCTCCCGCGGCATCTTCTTCGTCGCGCTCTGCCGGACCTTCGGGTTCGAGGCGCGGATCGATCCGGTCACGGGCCGGACGCAGTACCGCGAGAACGGCGTCTGGGTCAACGAGTATTTCGGCGAGCCGGGCGAGCGCATCCTGCCGCAGGGCACGCTCCGCGTGCGTTATACGCCGGTGCGGTACCTCGACGATCCGGAGACGGAACGTCATTTTACGCTCTCCCGCGTGGAGGACGGGACGGCCCGTCTGCTCTCTTATTCGGGGACCGTCAGCCGGCTTTTCCCGCTGCAGGCGGAGGAAGGGTATTACCTGCTGACCTCCGGGACCCGGATGGCGAACGGCAGCGTCCTGTCCCATCTGGAATTCTTCCCGGTCGAAGCGGGAAAGGAGACGGAGGTCGAACTCGTGATGCGCACGGCGCACGGCGGCGTCTCCGTCATTGGCGCGATGGACGCGGAGCAGCGTTTCCTGCCGGAGAAAGAGACCGCCGAGGTCTCGCTCCTCTCGCGCACGGGACGGGGCTATTTCCTCGTCGCCGCGCTGGGCGGAAAGGATGAGCCGACGTCCCACGCCGTCCGGCAGCTGGAGGCCGTCCGGGATTACCTGAACGCCTGGGGCCGGCCGGTCGTCATTACCGGAAACGCCCGTCCGAAGGGCCTGCAGAACGCCATTTTCGGGACGGATACGGACGGAAAGATTGCAAAGATGCTGGCGGAAGGCTGTCACAGCGACGCCGCGACGCTGCCCGTCGTCGCGCTCTGCGACAGTTTCGGGCGCATCGTCTATTTCAGCCAGGGTTACAATACCTCGCTCGGGGAGGACTTGAAGAGGGTCATCGACGAACTGTGATACTCCGGCGCGCCGCACGCCGCCGCGATTGCATCGATATTCCATTCCCGGATACCGCAGCCGGCCAGGATGACGATCCGGCCGGCGGCCTGCCGGACGATTTCCGCGAGGCGGAAGCGTCCCGCGTAGGCGTCGGCTTCGTGGCCGGAGGTCAGCAGCCGGTCGCAGCCGAGGGCGATGAGTTCCTCGAGGGCCTCCGCCGGGTCGGCGCAGACGTCGAAGGCGCGGTGGAAGGTCACGCTCAGCGGCCGTGCGGCGGCGATCAGCGTCCGCATCGCCGCGCCGTCGACCCGGCCGTGCCGGTCGAGGGCGCCGACCACGACGCCGTTCGCGCCCGCCTCCTTGCAGACGCCGATGGAACGGACCATTCCCGCAATTTCGGCCGCGCTGTAGGTAAAGTCGCCCGGGCGCGGACGGACGAGGATGTTGACCGGGATGCGGCAGCGCTCCACGGCCGCGCGGATGTCCGCTTCCGCGGGCGTCAGGCCGCCGCAGGGGAGGTCGCGGCAGAGTTCGATGCGGGAGGCGCCGCCCGCCTGTGCGGCGAGCGCGGCCTCCGGGGATGTGCAGCAGGCTTCGAGGAACCTAGGCATTCGCTTTCCGCTTCTGCGGGTCCTTGAACAGGATCATGAAGAGGACGGCGACCACGAGCGCGTAGGCGGCGAAGATGTACCAGGCCTTCGCCCAGCTCGGGGACGCGGCGTTGAAGACGACGGCGTCCACGACCTCGCCGGCCGCGAGCGTGCCGATCGAAGCGCCGAGGCCGTTGGTCATCAGCATGAAGAGGCCCTGCGCGCTGGAGCGGATGTCGGGACCGACGTTCTGGTCGACGTACAGGGAACCGGAGATGTTGAAGAAGTCGAAGGCGACGCCGTAGACGATGCAGCTCAGGATGAAGAGCAGCACGCCGGGCATGTCGGGGGCGCCGAGACCGAAGAAGCCGAAGCGGAGGACCCAGGCGAACATCGCGATCAGCATCACTTTCTTGATGCCGAAGCGCTTCATGAAGAAGGGGATCAGCAGGATGCAGAGGGTCTCGGAGGCCTGGGAGATCGCCAGCAGGGCGTTGGAGTTCTTGACGGCGAAGGTGTCGGCGAAGGCGGGATTCTCACCGAAGGAGCCCAGGAAGGTGTTGGCGTAGCCGTTCGTGATCTGGAGGGCGGAGCCCAGGAGCATCGAGAAGATGAAGAAGATCGCGAACTGGCCGTTCTTGAAGAGGGTGAAGGCCTTCAGGCCGAGGGCTTCGACAAGGGACGCGGCCTTGCCTTCCTTGCGGACCGGGCAGGCCGGCATCGACAGGGAATAGGCCGCCATCACGAGGGAGAGGATGCCGGACGCGAGGAGCTGGGTATAGGAGTCCTGCATCCGGACGCCGCCGAAGGAGAGGAAGTTCGTCAGCAGCATGCTGCAGATGAAGCCGACGGTGCCCCAGACACGGATCGAGGGGAATTCCGTGACCGGGTCGAGGCCTTCGCGCCCGAGGGCGTTGTAGGCGACCGAGTTGCTCAGGGCGATGGTCGGCATGAAGAAGGCGATGCTGAGGCTGTAGAGGGTAAACAGCGGCCCGAAGGCGATTCCCGCCGCGTTGGCGTTGCAGTAGGCACCGGCGCCGATCATGAACAGGCCCGCGCAGGCGTGGCAGAGCGCGAGGACCTTCTGCGCCTCGATGCGCCGGTCCGCCAGGATGCCCATCAGGGTCGGCATGAAGATCGAGACGATGCCCTGCATCGCAAAGAACCACTTGATCTGGCTGCCGAGGCCGATGTTGCCCAGGTATCTGCCGAGGGAAGTCAGATAGGCGCCCCAGACGGCGAATTCGAGGAAATTGAGGAGGATCAGCCGGAGGCGGAGTTGGGAATTCTTCATAGGGTCGTGTTTTAGCCGAGACAAAAATAAGCGATTTTCCCCGGATTTCACTATCTTTGAAGCCAATAATTCCGTAACCGATGAAATTCGCCCTTACCGCTACCGATCCCGGTTCCGCCGCCCGTGCAGGAGTCATTTCCACGGCCCACGGCGAGATCCGGACCCCGGTTTTCATGCCGGTGGGGACGGTCGGCTCCGTCAAGGGCGTCTACCACAGGGACCTGAAGGAGGACGTCCGGGCGGAAATCATCCTCGGAAACACGTACCACCTCTATCTGCGGCCGGGGCTGGACCTGCTGCGGCAGGCCGGCGGCCTCCACCGCTTCGAGTCCTGGGACCGCCCGATCCTGACGGACAGCGGCGGCTTCCAGGTCTTCTCCCTCGCCCCGATCCGGAAAATCACCCCGGAAGGCTGCACCTTCCGCAGCCACATCGACGGCTCGAAGCACTGCTTCACCCCGGAGAACAACGTCGACACCCAGCGCATCATCGGCGCCGACATCATGATGGCCCTCGACGAGTGCTGCCCCGGCGACGCGGACTACAAGTACGCCGAGAAGTCCCTGCGCCTGACGCAGGGCTGGCTGGAACGCTTCGCCCGGCGTTTCCGCGAGACGGAACCGCTCTACGGCTACGACCAGACTTTCTTCCCGATCCTGCAGGGCTGCGTCTATCCCGACCTGCGCCGGCAGGCGGCGGAGCACGCGGTCTCCCTCGATGCGGAGGGCTACGCGATCGGCGGCCTGGCCGTCGGCGAGCCGACGGAGAAGATGTACGAGATGCTCGAGCTGGTCTGCCCGCTGCTGCCCGCCGGCCGGCCGCGCTACCTGATGGGCGTCGGAACGCCGGCAAACCTGCTGGAGGGCATTGCGCGCGGCGTGGACATGTTCGACTGCGTGATGCCGACCCGCAACGGCCGCAACGGGATGCTCTTTACCTGGAACGGCGTGATGAACATGCGCAACGCCCGCTGGGCGGACGATTTCTCGGAACTCGACCCGGACGGCACCTCTTTTGTTGACCATACCTATACCAAGGCTTACCTCAGGCACCTTTTCGTCGCCGGGGAGATGTTCGCCGCGATGATCGCGAGCGAGCACAACCTCGCCTTCTACCTCGACCTCGTGCGGCAGAGCCGCGCCCACATCGCGGCCGGCGACTTCGCCGCCTGGAAGGAAGATGCGGTAAAACGGGTCTCCCGGCGGCTTTAAATGCAGGATACGATGGAAGTCAAGAAAATAGACAAGTACATATTCAAGAAGTTCATCCTGACCTTCATCATCGCCATCCTGCTCATCATCGGGATCGTGATCATCTTCGACATCAGCGAGAAGATCGAGCAGTTCGTGACGAACCAGGCCCCGCTGCGCGCCATCGTCTTCGACTACTACGTCAACTTCGTCCCGTACTTCATGAACATGTTCAGCCCGCTGTTCGTGTTCCTCACGGTGATTTTCTTCACCTCGAAGATGGCGGCGAATTCCGAGATCATCGCCATCCTCTCCTCGGGCGTCAGCTACCACCGGATGATGGTCCCGTACCTCGCGGGGGCGGCGGTCATCGCGGCCCTGTCCCTCGGCCTGAACCTCTTCATCATCCCGCGTGCCAACCGCGACCGCGTCGCGTTCGAGAACCAGTACGTCAAGACGCGCAGCGCCTACGTCAAGGACGTCCACTACCAGATCGCCCCCGGCCAGTTCGTCTATGTCGAGTCCTTCAGCCAGTGGAACAACACGGCCTACCGGCTGACCCTGGAGAGCGTCGAGAACAACAAGCTCAAGAGCAAGCTGACCTGCGAGTCCGCGATCTGGGACAGCACCTCCGGCGCCTGGACCCTCCGCCAGTACTTCATCCGCGACTACATCGACGGGATGCAGGACCGTGTCCGCAGCGGCCCGGTCCGCGACACCGTGATCGACCTCGACATCGCCGACTTCTACCGCAACTCGAAGACCGTCGAAACCCTGCCCCACAGGGCCCTGAACCAGCTGATCGCGACCCAGAAGATGCGCGGCGACTCGAACGTGATGTACGCCCAGATCGAGAAGAACAACCGCTTCTCGCTGCCGTTCTCCGCCTTCATCCTGACGATCATGGGCGTGTCCCTGTCGTCCCGCAAGCGGCGCGGCGGCATCGGATGGAACATCGCCATCGGCATCGGCCTCAGCTTCTCCTACATCCTTTTCATGAAATTCAGCCAGATGTTCGTCTACACGGGCAGCCTGTCCGCGACGGTCGCGCTCTGGATTCCGAACGTGCTGTTCACCATCGTGACGGCCGTCCTGTATAAACTTGCACCGAAATAAACCCCTTTCCCATGAAAGTCCGCATCGTCAACCGCTCCCGCTGGGACGTCCCTTCCTACGCGACCGAATTCTCCGCCGGCGTGGACCTGCGCGCGAACATCGAGGCCCCGCTGACCCTGCGCCCCCTCGAGCGCGCGATGGTCCCGACAGGCCTGTACATGGCCATCCCGGCCGGCTTCGAAGGCCAGGTGCGCCCGCGCAGCGGCCTCGCCGCCAAGCACGGCGTCACGGTCCTGAACACGCCCGGCACGATCGACGCCGACTACCGCGGCGAGATCCGCGTGATCCTCGTCAACCTCTCCTCCGAACCCTTCGAGATCGCGCCCGGCGAGCGCATCGCCCAGATGGTCTTCGCCCGCCACGAGGTCGCGCAGTTCGAGCCGGTCGAGGCCCTCGACGAGACGGAGCGGGGGAGCGGCGGCTTCGGTTCCACCGGAAAACAGTAACCCTATGGATATCGCATTCATCTATGAAAAATACCTCGCCTGCGGCGGCCGCGTCACGACGGACAGCCGTGCGGTCCGGGGCGGGGAACTTTTTGTCGCCCTGAAGGGCGAGAACTTCGACGGCAACCGCTTCGTCCCGCAGGCGCTTGAAGCGGGGGCGGCCTGGGCGGTCGCGTCCCGCGACGCCGGCCTCGGCGGGGATCCGCGCGTCATCGAGGTGGAAGACACCTACCAGGCGCTCAAGGCCCTGGCGAACCACCACCGGCGCCAGTTTTCGATCCCGGTGATCGGCCTGACCGGCACGAACGGCAAGACGACGACCAAGGAACTCATCCGCGCGGCCCTGTCCGCCGGATTCCGGGTCTGCGCGACCGAGGGCAACCTCAACAACGACATCGGCGTGCCGCTGAGCCTGCTGAAGATCCGCCCGGAGACGGAGATCGCCGTCATCGAGATGGGTGCGAACCATCCGGACGACATCGAGAAGCTCGTCAGTATCGTCGAGCCGGACGCCGGCCTCATTACGAACGTCGGCCGGGCCCACCTGCTGGGCTTCGGCAGTTTCGAGGGCGTCAAGCGCGCCAAGGGTCAGCTGTATGACTACCTGGCGGCGCACGGGGGGACCGTGTTCCTCAATGAGGACAACCCCGACCTGCGGGAGATGGCCGCGGCGCGCGCCGGGCTTTCGATCGTGCCGTACGGGGTCGGATATGACGGCGTCAAGTTGCTGCCGGCGGATGCGGAGAATCCGTTCCTCGCGCTGGAGTACGAGGGGTTGAAGCTGCAGACCAGCCTCGTGGGGGCGTACAACGCCGACAATGTGCTGGCAGCGCTCTGCATTGCCCGCCACTACGGCGTCCCGGTGCCGGATGCGGTCGCGGCGATCGCCGCCTATGTCCCGTCGAACAACCGCTCCCAGCGGGTCCGCACGGAGCGGAACACGCTGATCGTGGACGCCTACAACGCGAATCCTTCGAGCATGGCCGCCGCGCTGCGGAACTTCGCGCAGCTCCAGGCGCCCGGGAAGATCGCGCTGCTCGGTGACATGCTGGAGCTCGGGGAGGAATCCCGCGCCGAGCACGCCCGCATCGTCGATATGCTCGTGGCGGAGGGCCTGGACGCACGGCTCGTCGGCGCCGAGTTTGCCGCCGTCGCGGACGGGCGTTTCCCGACCTTCGCGAGTTCCGAAGCCCTCGCGGAGGAGCTCAAGGCCCGTCCGGTCTCCGGCGCGACCCTCCTCGTCAAGGGCTCACGGGGTATCGCGATGGAAAAAGTCATACCGGTACTGTAGTTTCAGCTCGTACTTCTCCTTCCGGTCCGACCGCAGGGCAGAGACCCGCAGGCAGAGCCGCGACCGGCCCCGCCGGACGGTGCCCGTGAGGGCGACCGCGGCGCCGCGGCCGTAGTAGGCCGGGACGTTGAAGTTGCCCGGCGCGTCGCGTTCGTAGCAGTAGATCCGGTCGTCCCAATCCCGGACGTGGAACAGCGTCCCGCGCAGGTAGAACGCGTATTTCTCCTCCTTGTAGCCGCCTTCGGCGTAGGCGAGGCCCGCGGTCTTCCGGCCGCGGACGGCGTCCGCGCGCAGCGTGGCCTGCCAGGGGCCGGCGGTCCGGACGAGGTCCGCCCGGACCTCGCCGCGCCAGGGCGCCGCCTCCGCCGGCTTCCAGCGCAGCTGGGCCCGCGTCGCGAGGCTCCAGCCCTCCGCCGGAGCGAAGGCGGACTGCGTCCGCAGCTTCACGGTCGTGACGCCTTTCTTCCGGACGTATTCGGCGCTCAGGAAATGGGCTTTGTGGCGGAAGCCCAGGGCCGCGCCGGTCTGGTCCCGCTGCACCGCCGCCCGCGCCGCCAGCTCGACCTGGTAGTCGAAATGGTGGATGGCGCCTGCGACGGCGCGCCCGCCGTCCGCCGCGAGGCAGGTCTCCCCGAACCAGTCGGTCCCGCGGCGGGAGAAGCGGAAGTCGGCGGACGCGGCCGGCCCGCCCTGCGCGGAGCGGAGCAGCGAGAGCCCCGCCTGGCCGCTGCGGGACAGGCGGGAGACATTCAGCGCCGCCGCGCCGCCCGCCCGCAGATCCCCGAGCGCGCTGAACGTCCATCGCCCGAAGGTCGCGTCCAGCGCCGCCCCGCGCCGCGCGCTCTCCGGCAGGAAAGTCCAGGTCGGGGCGATGCCGCCGCCCCGGCGGGCGAACGCCTCGATCGTCCCGTAGCCGGACAGCGTGAACCCGCTCCAGAGCAGCAGTCCCTGCCCGAAACGGGCGTAATAATCCCCGACGACAAGGCGCCAGGGGCGGGCTTTCCCTTCGAGCGTCAGGTTCCCGGAGAGGCCGTCGCGCCAGGTCAGGGACGCTGCGGCCCGGGCGCTCCCGGCGCGCACCTTCGCCCCCGTCTTTCCGCCGGCGGCGGTCTGCACCAGCGCTTCCGCGCTCCATTCCCGCGTCCGCGACGAGGTCCCCGGCGCCGCCCGCGAGTCCAGCGACACGTACGGACGAATCCGCTCCACGACCTCCGGGGTGAAGCCGTCAACGCGCGCCAGCTCCGCCCAGGACCGCACGTCCCCGAGCCGTGCCTGGTAGTCTTCCAGTGACGCGACCTGGAACGGCGTCAGCAGCCCGCTCGCCAGCAGGCGGCTGCGCGGGTCCGTGTTGAGGCGGAGCGGCCGGGCGCCGAGGCTCTCCGCGCGTTCCATTTCCGTTTCCGAGAGTTCCTCCGGGGCGGAGGCCCCGGACAGCGCCAGCAGGGCGCTTTCCGCCGGCTGGGCGCCGGCGAGGGCGGGCACGAGCAGCCCCACCCAGAAAATCCGTTTGAGTTTCATAGTTCATCGCTTAAGTCAACCGCAATTTAGGAATAATTTCGTACATTTGGAATTACAAAACACCACGCGAGAATAACACGGAACCCATGGACAAAGTAGTAGTATTCGGAAAGACCTTCGTTCCCTTCATCAAGTACGAAGACCTGATGAAAGACATTGACAACGTTGCAGCGCGCCTGAACCGCGATTACGGCGGGGGAGAGGACGTCCCGATCCTCCTCTGCGTCCTGAACGGCGCGATGATGTTCACCTCCGAGGTGATGAAGCGCCTTTCCTTCCCCTGCGAGCTGATGTCCATCAAGATCAAGTCCTACTCCGGCGAGCACTCGACCGGCGTGATCCAGGAGACCCTCGGCCTGACCGGCAGCGTCGAAGGCCGCCGCGTCATCATCCTCGAGGACATCGTCGACACCGGTCGCACGATGCTCTACCTGACCGACCTGCTGAAGGACAAGCACGCGAAGGACGTCCGCATCTGCACGATGCTCTTCAAGCCCGAAGCCTTCAAGTGCCCCGACCTGAAGATCGACTACGTCGGCCGCAGCATCGAGAACCGCTTCATCCTCGGCTTCGGCCTTGACTACGACGAGCGCGGCCGCGAGCTGCGGGACATCTACGTTTTGGACAAATAATTTAAAATCAGATAATTATGAAGTATTTCATCCTCTTCGGCCCTCCCGGTGCAGGCAAAGGCACCCAGGCCAGCGCGATGGTAGAGCGCTACAACCTCAAGCACATCTCGACCGGTGAACTCCTCCGCGCCGAAATTGCCGCCGGGACCGAACTCGGCCTGAAGGCCAAGTCCCTGATCGACGACGGCCAGCTCGTCCCCGACGAAGTCGTGGAAGGGATGATCGAGAACGTCTTCTCGAGCGTGAAGGGTGTCGACGGCTTCCTGCTCGACGGCTTCCCGCGGACCCTGGCCCAGGCCGAGGCGCTCGACGCGATGCTCGCGCGCAAGGGTGAGGCCGTGACCGCCGTGGTCGCGCTGATGATCCCCGATTCCCTGATCACCTGGCGCATCAAGCACCGCGCCGCGATCGAAGGCCGCGCCGACGACGCCAACGATGAAACCATCAAGCACCGCATCGCGACCTACCACGAAAAGACCGAACCCCTGATCGGCTTCTACAAGGCCCAGGGCAAATACCGCGAAATCGACGGCGACGGCGGCTTCGGCGAAGACGGCCCCGAAGTCGTCCGCAAGCGCGTCTTCTCCCTCATGGACACCCTCTAGCCGCCCGCTCGAGCTGTTTTTCACATCCATTTGATTTTTAACCCATTCCAAAAAGGACTTATGCAATTTGCATAAGTCCTTTTTGTATATCGCTGGTATTCAGTGAGATGCGAAAAACGGCGCCGGGGTCATAGGAGTTTTTTGATCAGGGGGAAGAGTTTGTAGGGCATGTAGCGGAAGGGGAGGTCGAGGCGGGCGGGGGACTGGATGACGGCGCGTTCGTGGCTGAAGGCCAGGAAGCTGCGCTCCGAGTGGTAGGAGCCCATGCCGGAGTTGCCGACGCCGCCGAAGGGGACCTTGCTGTTGGCGATGTGCATGATGGTGTCGTTGATGCAGGCGCCGCCGGAGGTCGTTTTTCCGAGGATGTCCCAGCCGTCCGACCCCTTGCCGAAGTAGTAGAAGGCGAGGGGCTTTTCGTGGCTGTTGACGTAGTCCGTGACTTCCCTGCGGTCCGTGAAGGTCAGGACCGGGAAGATGGGGCCGAAGATCTCTTCCCGGAGGAGTTTCGCGTCGGGCTGCAGGCCCGTGACGAGGGTGGGCTCGATCCAGCGGGTCTGCGGGTCGCTGCGGCCGCCGGCGACGATGACGCCTTCGCTCAGGTAGCCCTGGAGGCGTTCGAAGGCCGCGTCGCGGACGATGTGGACATAGTGGGAGGAGTGCTGGGTGCCCTTGGGGTAGAGGTGGCGGAGCTGCTCGCGGAAGGCCTCGATGAAGGCGTCCCTGATGTCTTCGTGGAGGAAGAGGTAGTCCGGGGCGATGCAGGTCTGGCCGGCGTTGAGGCATTTGCCCCAGGCGATGCGGCGGGCGGCAGTTTTGAGGTCCGCGTCCTTGTCCACGATGCAGGGGCTCTTGCCGCCGAGTTCGAGGACGAGCGGGGTCATGTATTTCGCCTGGGCGGCCATCACGGCCTTGCCGAGCGCCGGGCTGCCGGTGAAGAAGACGAGGTCCCAGCGCAGGTCGAAGAGCTGCGCGTTGACTTCGCGGTTGCCCTGGACGAGGGCGACGGCCTCCTCGGGGAAGGTGTCAGCGACCATTTGCTCCAGGGTCGCGGAGACGGCGGGGACGTAGGGGGAGGGCTTCAGGATGGCCGTGCAGCCGGCGGCGAGGGCACCGACCAGCGGGTTGAGGAGCAGCTGGACCGGATAGTTCCACGGGGAGACGATCAGCGTGCAGCCGAGCGGCTCGCGGATCAGGTAGCTGGCGGAGGGGAGGACGGCCGGCGGGGTCGGCTTCCTGCGGCGGCGGGCCCATTTCGCGACGTGTCTGAGCGCGTCGCGGATTTCGCCGTAGACGAGGCCGATTTCGGTCATGTAGGCCTCTTCATAGGACTTGTGGAGGTCTTCCCAGAGCGCATCGCAGAGGGGTTTCTCCCATTGGCGGAGGCCTGCGTCGAAACGGCGGAGCATGTCTTTGCGCCAGGCGACGGGGCGGGTTGCGCCGGTCGCGTAGAAGGCGCGCTGCTTTTCGTGGAGTTCCGCAATTCGCGCGGAGGGGGTATTCTGGAGAGCCATAGGTTTAGTTTTTTCTGCCGGTGAAGTGGTCCATGACGGTGTAGAGCTTGCAGATGTCGCCGAAGACGAAGTTGAAGATGCGCTGGGGGACGAGGCCCTGCATCAGGCGGATGAAGTGGGCGGGGAAGGGGATGCCCTTGTATTCCTTGTTGCGTTCGATGGCGCGGATGGATTTGGCGGCCACCTTTTCGGGCTCCTGGACCTTGAAGAAGGAGCGGATGCCGTCGAACATGCCCGTGTTGATGAAGTAGGGGGCGATGGTGGTTACGTGGACGGGGCTCTTTTCGCGCTGGAGCTCGATCGTGAGGGATTCCGACCAGCCGATGGCCGCCCACTTCGAGGAGGCGTAGAGGGCCATTTTCGGCAGAGCAAGCATGCCAGCCGAGGAAGTGATGTTGCAGATGTGGCCGCGGCCGCGTGCTTTCATTTCCTTCAGGGCGCGCAGGGTCACGAACATCGCACCCTTGGTGTTGATGTCAATCGTGCGGTTGATGTCCGCGTCCGTCTGGTCGGCGAAGCGCTTGTTGTTCGTGATGATGCCGGCGCAGTTGATCAGGATGTCGACGGCGCCGCAGTCGGCGAGGGTCGCGCGCCAGGCGGCGTCGACGGATTCCGGAGAGGAGATGTCCGCCCGGTAGCCGCTGACGGCGCCCAGGGCGCAGAATTCCTTCACGGTCGCGTCGATGGCTGCTTCGTTGATATCCCAAATAACGAGCCGGCGGGCGCCCTTCTCGAGGCAGATGCGGCCCATGATTTTCCCGATGCCGGAGCATCCCCCGGTAATCAGGACGGTGTTGTTCTCAATCTTCATGCTTGCGTGTTATTTTGCCGCACAAAAATAGGAAAACACCCGCCACACCCCTTCCCGGTTCGCCACATCTGTCCCAATCTCACCCCAGCTAGGCGGATTTCGCCAATCTGCGCCGTTGCGGGCCGGGACTATTTGTATTTCCGGACGCGGGCGTCGTCGATCGGGCCGGACCAGTTCAGGCCGAAGGCGAAGTCGTAGGCGTTGCCGTCGGCGTCGACGTGGCACTGCATGTCGCGTGGAACATCTTCGAACTGTTCTTCAACGGTCTTCATGTCCGCCGGGAGCTGCATCGGGAGCAGGCCGGAGGGCTCGACGGCACCGCTGATGATGTCCAGGACGGCCTGGTTCTGGACGCCGAAGGAGAGCAGGATCGCGTCGGCATAGGGCTCGATCTCGCGCATCACCATCGGGCGGGAGATGTTCACGACCGTGACGACGGGCTTGGAGCCCATCGCCTTGCGGGTGTCGCGGACGAGCTGCATGTGGGATTTGTTCGAGGTCGAGACGGTCTTGCCCTTGTAGCTGCGGTTCGTGAAGTCCTCGTACGGGTCGCCGCCGGCGATGCTGGTCTCGCGCGCATCGGCGGCCGTATAGTCCTCATACTGAAGGCTGATCGGGACGTAGCCGTTGCCGCCTTTCCCGCGGTCGGCGACGTCATAGCCGCTGCCGGAGGCCGGCGCGTTGATGAAGACGACGGCAAAGTCCGCCTGGCGCGGGTCGCTCACTTTCTCGAAGTAGCGGCTGACCATCGCTTCGTCGACCGGGTCGACCCAGCGGCCCGCGGAGGCCTGTCCGCCGAACATCGCGGCACGGCCGGGAACATAGTACTGGGGGATATAGACCTTCAGTTTCCGGGCGGCGGGGAGCACTTTTCCGTGGTTCTTCAGCAGGACGACGGACTTCTGCTGGGCCTTGTAGCCGGCCTCCATGAATTCGGGCTTGCCGACGATGCCGGCCGTCTCCGCCGGGTCGAGGTAGGGGTTCTCGAAGAGGCCGGTGCGGAAGCTGTTCATCAGCAGGCGCACGGCGGACGCCTCGAAACGGGTGCGGGCGCTCGCTTCGCCGTATTTGTCAACCCACATCTGATAGCCCTCCAGGACGGGGCCCTTGTCGTTGTTGCCGCCGAACTGGTCCACGCCGGCTTCGATGACCCGGAAGTGGCGCTCGGCGACGGAGAGGGTCTCCATGCCCCAGCACTTGCCTTCGAATCCTTCGACGTGGAAGTAGTCGTTGGTGATGCCCCAGTCGGTGCAGACGACGCCTTCATAGCCGTATTTGTCGCGGAGCAGGTCCGTGATGATGTATTTGCTGTAGCTGTTGCCGACCTGGCCGCCGGAGGGATCCTGGTCCCAGGAGATCGTGTAGTACGGCATCACCGCGGAGGCCATGCCGGTCTTGCCGCGGAGCTTGAAGGCGCCTTCGGTGAAGGGGAGGAGGTGGGTTTCGAGCTTGCCGCCCGGATAGACGGCGTATTTGCCGTAGCTGTAGTGGGCGTCACGGCCGCCTTCCTCCGGGCCGCCGGAGGGCCAGTGCTTGATCATCGCGTTGACGGAGTCGTAGCCCCAGCCGTCCTTGATTTCGGCGTCGCCCTCGGAGGTCTGGAAGCCGTCCACATAGGCGCGGGCCATGTCGGTGTCGAGGTCCGGATCCTCGCCGAAAGTGCCGTTGAAGCGGCTCCAGCGGGGTTCCGTGGCGAGGTCGATCTGCGGGGAGAGGGCGGTCGCGATGCCGAGCGCGCGGTATTCCTGCGCGGCGATGCGGCCGAATTCCTCGACGAGCGCCGGATCGAAGGTCGCGGCCATGCCGAGCGAGGAGGGCCACATCGAGATGGTACCGCCGTTGCCGGCGTCAAACTCCGCCGTGGCCTGCGCGCCGTGGCGCGGGTCGGAGGAATTGTTGGCCGGGATGCCGTGGCCCTTGCCTTCGACGAAGGCCTGGACGTTGTTGTTCCAGCGGGCGGCGTCGGCAGGGGAGGAGACGCTGGTCATCAGGACGGCGCGCACGTTGTCCTCCGCGAGGAATTTGCGCTGGGCGTCGGTGATTTCCGGGCCGCGGATGGCCTGGTGGGCGCTGTAGAGCATCATGCCGGCGATTTCCTCGATCGAGAGCTGGGACGCGAGGTCCTTCGCGCGGACCAGCGGGTCCTTCCGCCAGTCCTCGTACGGGTCGACTTTCCCGTTGCGGTTCAGGTCCTTGAAGGCGTAGCCGCCCTTCGTGAGGATCTGTACGCCGGATTCCGGGCTGTAACCCAGGGTCTGTCCGTTCTTCTGGGTCACGACCATGTAGCCGTCCCCGTCGCTTTCCTGCCATTTCTGGCCGCAGGAAGCCAGCAGCGCACACACTGCGGTGAGTATCATCAGTTTTTTCATCGTAGGATTCTTTAGCGGTTGCTGCAGCGGATGAGGTTCGTGACGCGCTCCGTCAGGGCGTGGCAGGACTGCAGGCGGCCCAGGTCCATATGGATGCGGAAACGCCAGTGGTGGTGGGGGTCCGCCGGCTGGTTGATGCGCTCCTCGCGGTCGGCCTTGCGGACGTCGCCGTCCAGCGCCAGCCAGTCCTGCAGCGGGAAGATCGCGAGCATCGACGGGGCGCTGAGGAACTCCCAGAGCATTTCCCGGACCTGGTCCGGCGCCGGGTCTTCCGGACACTGCATCCGCAGCGTCTCCATATCGTGGCTCGAGGTCGCGCAGACGCTCAGGTAGCGCAGCGGGTTTGCGCAGTCCATCCCGCGCATCCGCAGCGACAGGATCGCCTCCCGTTCCATCACGCCGGGCACGCAGTCCGGCACCATTCCCAGGTCTTCGCCGCAGGCGAGCATTCCGGTCGCACCGAGCAGCTCCGGCAGCTTCCGCTCCGCGTTGCGGCGCCAGAATTCGTCGTGGCGGTGGTAGAAGAAGTCGTTGTAGAGTTCGCCGAAGCGCTCCTGCTGCCAGGCGGGCAGGTCCTTCGAGGCCGGCGCGATCAGCGGCTGGTACATCCCCGGATGGCGCGGATCCTCGTGGAAGAGGCCGTCGAGCGGCAGCTGCAGGTCGTGGATTTCCTCCGGCGAATAGGGGAGGGCCGGGTTGAAATGGCCCATCATTCCGCTGGAATACTCCTTGGGGATCTCCCAGATGCGGAAGAAGCCGAGGATGTGGTCGATGCGGAACGCGTCGAAGAACTGCGCCATCTTGCGCAGCCGCGCTTTCCACCAGGCGAAGTCATCCTTCGCCATCTCCTCCCAGTTGTAGGTCGGGAAGCCCCAGTTCTGGCCGTCGGCGCTGAAGAAATCCGGCGGGGCGCCCGTCGAGGAATCCAGGTTGAACAGCTCCGGATGCCAGTAGGCCTCGGCGCTGTCGGCGCTGACGCCGATCGGCAGGTCGCCTTTCAGGAAGACGCCTTTCGCGCGGGCGTACGCCACTTCCTCGCGCAGCTGCTTCTCCAGGTGGAACTGGACCCAGCGGTAGAATTCCGGCTTCGAGCGGTCGCGTTTCGCGCAGAAGACGGCATATTCCTCCAGCCAGTATTCATTCTCTTTCAGGAAGCGCCGGAAGGCGGCGGAAGCCATGTCCTTGGCGCCGCGCGCCTCGAACGCCTGGCGCAGGTAGGCCATCTTGGCCTTGAAGACCTTCGGGTAATCCAGCTCCGGCAGGGCGTTCAGCGCGGCCTGCTGCTTCTTGAAGGCGGCGTCGGCCTTGATGCCGAGGTCCTGGAGGCGGATGTAGAGGGGATGGAGGGCGAACGTGGACACGGGGCTGTACGGATAGGAATCCTCCCAGCCGCCCTTGCGGGTCGTGTCGTTGATCGGGAGCAGCTGGAGGACGCACTGGCCGGTCTCGGCGGCCCAGTCGACCAGCGGCCGCAGGTCGCGGAACTCGCCGATGCCGAAGTCGTCCGGGGTCCGCAGCGAGAAGACCGGGATCGCAGTGCCGGCGCCGCGGAAGCCCGGGCGGTCGAAGATGGCGGCCTGGTGGGCGCGCGGGAACGGGCAGCCCGGAATCGGGCAGTCGATCCAGGCGTCGCGGATGGTCTTCGCGGACTTCGCGCTGTGGTGTTTCCATTCGGTCCGGACAATGAGCCCGTCGCGCATTACGACGTAGGTATAGTCCTTCAGTGCGGCGGCGGGGCAGTCCTTGACGGTGACGCTCCAGACGGCGCCTTCGCCCCAGGCCATCGGGTATTTCCTGTCCTGCAGGACGAGTGCGAGGCTTTCGCCCCACGCGGTCCTGTATTCAATCTGAAATGTAATCTGCATGGTGGATATCGGGATTGTTTATTTGAATTCTACGACAAGGGCGGCTTTTCCGTCCACGGTTTGGGGCACGCTGAAATCGACGCGCTCCCCGGTCACGACGTTGCGCCCGGGCCCCTGCAGGCGGCCGGTGAACTCGGCGTAGTCCGCCCAGGGAACCTCGCGCGGCGCCTCGTTGTTGTTGAGGAAGACGAAGACCGCCTCGTCCTCCGTGTAGCGGAAATAGGCGTAGGTGTTGCGGCCGCTGAAATGGAGCGTGGCGCCTTCCCGGACGGCAGCGGAGGTCTGCCGCCAGCGCAGCAGCGTCCGGAAATAGTCGTGGAGCGCCTGCTTCGTGGGATCCTGCGCCCAGTCCTCCGGGAACTCGACGCGGAGGCCGCCGTGGCCCTGGCTGCGGTCGCGCGAGACGACCATCAGCTCGTCGCCCGCGAAGATCTGCGGGTAGCCGCGCAGCGTCGCCATCAGCGCCATGACCAGCTTCATCTTCGCCGGATCCTCCCCGACCACGTCCCCGATGCGGTCCGTGTCGTGGTTGCCCGGGAAGATCATCATGTTCGACGGGTCGTGGAAGTACAGGTCGTTTGCGACCGAATCATAGATCCGGGAGATGTCTCCGCGCGCCGAACCGATGCCGCTGCCGATCGCGGACATCAGGCAGAAGTCCATGATCGACGGCAGGTTGGAGTTGAATCCGTCCTTGTTGGGGTTGCCGGCCTGCCAGTAGGCGACCTGGGGGACGTTGTTTGACCAGACTTCGCCGACGATGTTGAGGTTCGGGTACTCCGCGAGCACCGCCGCGCACCACTGTGACATCGGCTCCTTTTCATTATAGGGATAGGTGTCGACCCGGAACCCGTCCAGGCCGGCCCACTCGGTCCACCAGACGGCCCAGTCCTGGAAATACCGCAGCAGGTAGGGGTTGTCGAGGTTCATGTCCGCCATCGAGCGGTCGAACCAGCCTTCCTCCATCCGCGTGCGGTCGAGCTGCGAAGCGTACGGGTCGTTCAGCGTCGAGAAGATGTAATTCGACTGGGTATAGGACGGCCACTGGTGGATCCAGTCGGCGAACGGCAGGTCCGCCATCCACCAGTGGAGGCTCCCGCAGTGGTTCGTGACCACGTCCATGATCATCTTGATGCCGTGGGCGTGGGCGTCTTCCACCAGGTCCCGGTAGTCTTCGTTGGTGCCGAAGCGCGGGTCGATGCGGTAGTAGTCGGTGCAGGCGTAGCCGTGGTAGGACTGCCGCGGCTGGTCGTCTTCCAGCAGGGGCGTGTTCCAGATCGCGGTGAAGCCCAGGTCGGCGATGTAGCCGAGGTGGTCGCGGATGCCGCGGATGTCCCCGCCGTGGCGCCCGAAAAAGGCGTCCGGGGCCGCCGCTTCCCGCATGCCGGCCACGGTGTCATTCGAAGGGTCGCCGTTGGCGAAGCGGTCCGGCATGATCAGGTAGATCGCGTCGGCGCTCCCGAAACCCTGGCGGTCCGCGGAGCCCGCTTTCCGGGCGGCGAGATCATAAGGCACGGCGAAGCACTCCTCGCCGCGGCTGAAAACGAGCTTGTAGCTGCCTGCGGCGGCATTTTTTGCGATGCTGACATCCACGAACAGGTAGTTGGGGCTCTCCGCCGGGTGGACGGCGGCGACCTTCACCCCCTTGCCGCCTTCGATGCGGACGTCGTAGGCGCCGATGCCTTCGCCCCGGACCAGGAGCTGCAGCGGGGTCTTCATCCCGACCCACCAGCAGGGCGGTTCGAGCGTGTCCAGGCGCTCCGGCTGCAGGGGGGCATCCGTCGCCTTCGGCGCGCAGGCCGCCAGCAGCAGGCCCGCGGCCAGACAGGTCATCAGCCGTTTCATGCTATTGCAGGATCAGGTACTGGTACGGATCGACGGCGATCTTCTCGCCCAGCGCGACGGTCTTGCCGCTCATCAGGTCCTTCACGGACTTGCCGGCCCAGGCGGCCGGGACCGGGACAATCTTGCGCTCCTGGCGGAGGTTGTCGACCACCAGGATGCGGTCGCCCTCGCAGCTGCGCTCGAAGAGGAGGACGTCGTCGTCCGGGAACGGGGTCACCGCGCCCCTGCGGATCGCGGGATGGGCCTTGAAGAGGGCGATGAGGTCGGTGTATTCCTTGTTCAGGGAGGAGTTGGCCTGCCAGTCGACCGGAACGAAACGGAAGAAGTTGATCGTGCCGGGGTAGCCGACTTCCTGCGAGTCATAGACGAGCATGCCGCCGTGGATGAAGGTCGCGGCCACGAAAGCGGCCATCGAGCCGCGCTCGCCGTGGAATTCCCGGATCGGGGACATCTTTGTCGACTCGTCGTGGTTGGTCGTGAAACGCAGCTTCACGCAGCCGGCGGGGACGCCGTCGTATTCCTCGGCGTCGGCCGCGAAGAGGTCGCTCACGCGGGCGGGGGCGCCCATGCTGCGGCGGTTGCCGTTATAGACCCTGCGGAGCTCTTCCATGTAGCTCCAGGCGTAATTCATCTCGAAGCCGGCGTCGAAATGGTCCTTCCGCTGGCCTTCGGCGAGCAGGAGCAGCTTGTGGCCGGGGATGGCGCGCAGCTGGCTGACGCAGTCCTTCCAGAATTCGAAGGGGACGAAGTCTGCCGCATCGCAGCGGAAACCGTCGATGCCGATCTCGGTCACCCACCACTTCATCGCGTCGATCATCGCCTGGCACATCTCCGGGTTGTCGAAGTTGAAGTCGGCGACGTCTTCCCAGTCGGTGCCGGCGGGGTGGATGATCTCGCCGTCCTCGTTGTGGGTGTACCATTCCGGGTGCTCGGCGAGCCAGGCGTTGTCCCAGGAGCTGTGGTTCGCGACCCAGTCCATGATGACGCTCATCCCGCGCCGGTGGCATTCGGCGATCGTGTTCTTGAAATCCTCGACCGTGCCGAACTCCGGATTCACGCCGCGGTAGTCCTTGACGCAGTAGGGCGAGCTTTTCGCCTTGGCGTCGCGGCCGATTTCGCAGACCGGCATGAACCAGACGACGTTGGCGCCGAGGGCCTTGACGGAGTCGAGGTGCTGCGCGACGGCCTTGAAGGAATCCTTCGGGGCGAAGACGCGCGGGTTGATCTGGTACATCACGACGTCCTGCGGGTCGGGGACGGTATAGCCGCTCTCGGTTTTTGTGCAGGAGAGGGCGAGGGCCACGAGGGCCGCGGCGAGGAAAATGAATCTTTTCATGGGGCTATTTCTTTTTCTTTTCTTCGACGAGGGCGACGGCGAAGCAGCCGAGGACGAGCAGCACGCCGGCGATGACGAGCATATGGGCCTGGACGCCGCCGACGAGCTTCAGGACGACGCCGCCGAGGGCCGCCGCGACGATCTGCGGCAGGCAGATGGTGCAGTTGAAGAGGCCGAGGTAGCTGCCCATGTGGGAGCCGCTCAGGGCGTTGGTCAGCAGCGTGAACGGCAGTGCGAGCATCGCGGCCCAGGCGGCGCCGATCAGGAAGTACGAGACGAAGAGCAGGTACTGGTTATGGACGAAGGCGACGGAGATGAAGCCCGCGGCGCCCAGCAGGAGGCTGACCACATAGGCCAGCTTCAGGGATTTGAATTTCGGCAGCACGATGGCCCAGAGGATGGAACCCACGGCCTGGACGGCGAAGATCACGCCCACCCAGTTGCCGGCGGCCTGGTAGCCTTCGGAGGCCGGGTCGGTCGTGCCCCAGCAGTTGGCGGCGACGGCGCCGTTCGAGTAGGTCCACATATACATGAACGCCGCCCAGCAGAAGAACTGCACGAGGCCGACGGTCCAGAACGTCTTCGGGGCCTTCAGCAGGAGCTTGAAGAGGCCCGGCTTCTCTTTTTCTTCCTCGGCCTGCTTCGCGGGGTCGATGCCGTGGAATTCGGCATACTCCTGCGGATCCATCTCCTTGACCTTCATGAAGGTGTACAGGACGCAGAGGATCAGGATCAGGGCGCCGCAGTAGAAGCTCCAGACCACGGAAGGCGGGATCACACCCTTCGGGGCGGTGTTGGCGATGCCGATCCAGGTGAAGAAGATGGGGAAGAGGTAGCCTACGAGGCTGCCGGCGTTGCAGAGCAGGGACTGGATCGAGTAGGCCTCGGCCTTCTGCTCCTCGCCGACCATATCACCGACCATCATCTTGAACGGCTGCATCGCGACGTTGATCGAGGTGTCGAGCAGCATCAGCGAGAAGAGCCCGAACCACATCGCCCCGTTCAGCCCGAGCAGCAGGCGCTGGCTGAAGTTGAGGCTGCCGGCGTTCGGCAGGAAGGCCATCACCAGCACGGCGACGATCGCGCCGACGAGCAGGTACGGCTTCCGGCGTCCCATCCGGCACCAGGTCCGGTCGGAGTACTTGCCGATCAGCGGCTGGACGATCATGCCCATCAGGGGCGGGAGGATCCAGAAAAAGCTGAGCTGGTGCGGATCCGCACCGAGGGTTGCGAAAATGCGGCTGATGTTCGCGCTCTGGAGCGCGTAGGCAATCTGGACGCCGAAGAAGCCGAAGCTGAGGTTCCACATTTGCCAGAAAGACAGTTTGGCAGGTTTCATTTCAGTACGTTTGATACCCTAAAAATAAGGAATTATTTATAAAGTATGTTCGAAAAGTATCGTAAATTTGCGGTCAGCAAAACCGAACGACAATGGCCGCTTTCCGCAAACCCCTGATCCACCGTTCCACAGCCGAGGCCCTCGGGCTCCTGATCCTGCTCGTCGCCTCCTTCGTCGCCCTCGGCTCCCGGATGGGCAGCGGCAACCTCCTCAACACCATCATGAACACGGCCCACAACCTGCTGCTCAACACGGTCTTCTACCTGATGGGCATCACGGTCCTGACGGGCGCCCTGTCGAAACTGATGTCCGAGTTCGGCGTCGTGCGGATCCTGGAACGCATCCTCCGCCCGCTGATGAAGCCGCTCTACAACCTGCCGGGCGTGGCGGCCCTGGGCGGCGTGATGACCTTCCTGTCGGACAACCCCGCCATCATCGCCTTCGCCAAGGACAAGACCTTCTCGTCGTATTTCCGGAAATACCAGCTCCTGTCGCTGACCAACTTCGGCACCGCCTTCGGCATGGGCCTCGTCGTCATCATCACGATGGTCAGCTTCGGCCAGGCCGGGGGTGCGTTCGTCGGCCTGTTCGGCGCCGTCTGCGGCTCCGTCATCTCGACCCGCATCATGCAGCGCTCCTGCCTGCGCACCTTCCCCGAGCTCGATTCCCCGGTCCAGCGCGACATCGCGGAGGACACCCCCGCCGAACGCGTCGAGGAGGAGAAGAAGGACGGCATCTTCATGCGCTTCCTCAACGCGGTCCTCGACGGCGGCAAGAGCGGCGTGGACCTCGGCCTCGCCATCATCCCCGGCGTGCTCATCATCACGACCCTCGTGATCCTGCTGACCTTCGGCGCCGGTCCGGAAGGCTACACGGGTGCGGCGAACCAGGGCGTGCCGATCCTCCCGTGGCTCGCGGGCAAGATCCACTGGGTCTTCGAGTGGCTCTTCGGCTTCGAAGACATGCGCCTGATCGCCTTCCCGATGACCGCGCTCGGCTCCGTCGGCGCCTCGCTCGGCCTGCTCCCGACCTTCCACGCGGAAGGCATCCTGGACGGCAATGTGATCGCCGTCTTCACCGCCATCGGCATGTGCTGGAGCGGCTTCCTTTCGACCCACACGGCGATGCTCGACACCCTCGGCTACCGGAAGGCCATCTCCAAGGCGCTCGGCGCCCACGCGGTCGCGGGCCTCTGCGCGGGTATCATCGCCCATTTCACCTTCCTTTTTTTCGCTGCCGTCCTTGGAATTTGAAAGGGAAATGATTATTTTTGGTAACTTTTAACTGACCATATATTATTACCAAAACATATTATCAAAACAATTAGGAGGAAACCTATGGATAAAATCAAGAATCTCGCGGATCTCCGCAAGATGAAGGAAGGTATGCAAGGCAGGATGTCGATGCGTGAGAACAGCGACTCCTCCGAGGCTATCATTCAAATCAAGGTCGGAATGGCCACCAGCGGTATCGCCTCGGGTGCAAAGGAAACCATGAGCTATCTCATCAGCGAGCTCGACAGACGCCAGATCAAGGCGCTCGTGATGCAGGTCGGCGACATGGGCTACAGCTACGCCGAGCCTACCGTCGAAGTAACCATCCCCGGCAAGGACCCTGTCGTTTTCGGTGAAGTCAAGATCCCCCGCGCCAAGGAGATCATCGAGAAGTACATCATCGAAGGAGAACTGATCGAGGGCATCCTGCCTGCCAACTACAGATCAATCTAAAACCTAACCACCTGAAGAAAGATGGCAGTTAAAATGCATATCCTGGTATGCGGTGGTACAGGTTGCTCCGCATCCGCCAGCCGCGAGATCATCGCTGAACTCAACAAGGAGCTCGTGGCCCACGATCTGACCGATTTCGCGAAAGTGGTCGTGACCGGCTGCTTCGGTTTCTGTGAAAGAGGACCTATCGTCAAGATCATTCCCGACAATACTTTCTATACCCGGGTCCAGCCTTCCGACGCGAAGGAGATCATCGAGGAGCACATCATCAAGGGCCGCAAGGTCCAGCGCCTCCTCTATGTCGCCCCGGATACCAACCAGAGCGTTTCCGACTCCAAGCACATGGAGTTCTACAAGAAGCAGGTCCGTATCGCCCTGCGCAACTGCGGTTTCATCGATCCTGAAAACATCGAGGAATCCATCGCGCGCGACGGCTATGCCGCCCTCGGCAAGTGCCTTACCGAAATGACCCCGGCCGAAGTGATCGAAGAGATCAAGAAGTCCGGCCTCCGCGGTCGCGGCGGCGCCGGCTTCCCGACCGGCCTGAAGTGGGAGATCGCGTCCAAGAGCCGCGTCGGCGAGCAGAAGTACGTCGTCTGCAACGCCGATGAGGGCGACCCGGGTGCGTTCATGGACCGTTCCCTCCTCGAGGGCGACCCCCACTCCATCCTTGAGGCCATGGCGATCTGCGGCTACTGCATCGGCGCCGACAAGGGCCTCATCTATATCCGCGCCGAATATCCCCTTGCCATCCACCGTCTCCAGGTCGCGATCAAGCAGGCCGAAGAGTACGGCCTCCTCGGCAAGGACATCCTCGGCACCGGCTTCAACTTCGAGATCGAGCTCCGCTACGGCGCAGGCGCGTTCGTCTGCGGCGAGGAGACCGCGCTGATCCACTCCATGGAAGGCAAGCGCGGCGAGCCGACCTTCAAGCCCCCGTTCCCGGCCCAGTCCGGCTACCTCGAGAAGCCTACCAACGTCAACAACGTCGAGACTTACGCCAACATCCCCGTCATCATCAACAAGGGCGCCGACTGGTTCAACAAGATCGGCACCGAGAAATCCAAGGG
>JAFRVZ010000055.1 GCA_017438265.1 Bacteroidales bacterium | reverse complement strand
CCACTCGATCTGCACCCTCGAATTCGACGTCCACCGTCCCCTCTACGACTGGTTCATCGAGACCCTCGGCATTTTCCCGAGCCACCAGTACGAGTTCGCCCGCCTGAACCTGACCTACACGCTGATGAGCAAGCGCAAGCTCCTCGAACTGGTCCAGAAGGGCTTCGTCGCCGGCTGGGACGATCCGCGGATGCCTACGCTCTGCGGTGTCCGCCGCCGCGGCTATACCCCCGAGGCGCTGAAGATGTTCTGCGAGAAGATCGGCGTCAGCAAGCGCGACCAGCTGATGGACATCCAGCTGCTGGAGTGGTGCGTCCGCCAGGACCTCAACGCCCGCAGCAACCGCTACATGGTGGTGCAGGACCCGCTGAAGGTCAGGATCACCAACTGGCCGGAAGGCCTCGTGGAGTGGTACGACTGCCCGCTGAATCCGGCCGAGCCGGAGGGCGCGACCCGCAAGGTCCCCTTTACCGGCGAGCTCTGGATCGACCGCGCCGACTTCATGGAGGACGCCCCGAAGAAGTTCTTCCGCCTCAAGCCGGAAGGCGAGGTGCGCCTGAAATATACCTATATCGTCAAGTGTGAGAAGGTCGTCAAGGACGCCGACGGCAACGTCGTCGAACTGGAGTGTACCTATGACCCGTCGACGAAGCCGGGCGGCGCCGAGTGGCGCTCCGTCAAGGGCACGATCCACTGGGTCTCCTGCGCCCATGCGAAGGAAATCGAGCTGCGCAACTACGACCGCCTCTTCACCCTCGCCGACATGAGCCAGGTCCCCGAGGACAAGGACTACAAGGATTTCCTGAATCCGGATTCGCTGGTCCCGGGCCGCGGCCTCGCGGAACCCGCCCTCCTCGCGGACAAGAGCGGCCTCGCCGTCCAGTTCGAGCGCACCGGCTACTACATCCTCGATCCGGACAGCACCCCGGACCGCCCCGTCTTCAACAAGACCGTCTCCCTCAAGGATTCCTACAAACCGGAATAACCGCCGCCCTGCGTCTTGACAATGGGTGCACAGCAACGGATCATTTTCCATATCGACGTGAATTCCGCGTTCCTGTCGTGGAGCGCGGTGAAGATGCTGTCGGAGGGGAAGCCGGATCTCCGGCTGGTCCCTTCGGCCGTTTCGGGCGACCCGAACGACCGGCGGAGCATCATCACGGCCGCCTCCATCCCGGCGAAAAAGCTGGGAATCATGACGGCGCAGCCGGTGTCGATGGCGCTCCGCACCTGCCCCTCGCTGGTGCTGGTCCGGGGCGACTGGGAGTGGTACAAGCGCTGCTCGGAAGGATTTATCGCCATCTGCCGGAGCTACAGCCCCGTACTCCAGCAATTCTCGATTGATGAGTGCTTTATCGATATGACATACCGCTGTGCCAGGCATGACCCGGTGACGGTGGCGACGCAGCTGAAGGACGAGATCCACGAGCGGTTGGGCTTTACCGTGAATGTAGGCGTCGGCTCCAGCAAACTGCTGGCGAAGATGGCTTCGGACTTCGAGAAGCCGGACAAGGTCCATACGCTGTGGCTGCATGAGGTGCAGGAAAAGATGTGGCCGCTGGGTGTGCGGGACCTGCTTTGGGTCGGGAAGAAGACGGAGGAGCGGCTGACGGCCTATGGGATCCGGACCATCGGGGACCTGGCGAATCTGGGAATGGGCTCGCTGACGCGGCTGGTGGGCCGGAAGTTTGCGGAGCAGCTGCACGCCTACGCCAACGGGCAGGATGATTCGCCGGTCGAGACGGAAGTGACGGAGGCGAAGAGTTACAGCGCCGAGCGGACGTTCCCGAAGGACTATACGGATCCGAAGGACATCGACCGGGCGCTGTTCAAGGTGGCCTGCATCGTCGCACACCGCATCCGCCGGGACGGCTTCCGCGCGTCCACGGTGTCGATGTTCATCAAGCACAGGGATTTTACGGTCCAGCAGAAACAGACGTCGCTCTCCCAGCCGACGGACATAACCGCGCTGATCCTGAACGAGGCGCGCCGGATGCTCGGCGAGATCTGGGACGGGGTTACTCCGCTCCGCCAGGTCGGGCTCGGCGTTTCGCGCCTGACCCACGAGAGCTACGAGCAGATGTCCCTCTTCGAGGACCCGAAGCTGGAATACTACCGCGAATGGGACCGCCGCTACGACGAGCAGCGCGCCCAAGCGGAGGACTCCCGGATGCTGGCGTATGAACGGAAGAAAAAGGAAGAACCCCTCGTCTTTTCATATGACTCCGGCGAGCAGGCGCTGCTGGCTGTCAAGAACGCCATCAAAGGCCACCCGACCTATCGCTTCCACCGCACGGTCCTTCCCGACGGAACGGACTGCTTCGAGTTGATCGAGGATAACCGGATCTTGGAGCAGCATGTCACCCGTCGGGAGCCGGGAAATAGCTTAGACCCGGCTCAGGGCCACCATAAAGATAAACAGGCAAATTGCTGTCACTTGGGGTTACATCAGGCCCAGCAGGCGGGCGCGGGCGATGAGGCAGTCGCCGATGCCGGCGGCCTTGCGCCCGAGGGTCGAGAAGAAGATCTCCGTGTCGGAGCTGACGCGGTTGAGTGAGTGTTTGTGGACGGCGGTGCGGATCGGGAGCATCAGGTAGTCGCCGCCGACGATGAGGCGGCCGCCGATGATGACCTGGCCGGGGTTGAAGATGTTGATGAGGCCTGCGATGGCGCGGCCGAGCGTCTCCCCGACCTTGCCGATGCCTTCGATGGAGAGGACGTCTTCCTCCTCCACGGCCTTCAGGATGTCGTCCAGCACAATCTTTTCACCGGCCTTGAATTTCTTGGAGAGCAGGGAAGTGCGGCCCTGCTGCAGCTGGTCCTTGATCATATGGTAGAGGGCCGTGCCGGAGGCGCCGGTCTCCAGGCAGCCTTTCTTGCCGCAGCGGCAGATCTTGTCGTTGTCCAGGAAGGGGAAGTGGCCGATCTCGCCGGAGAAGCCGGACTTACCGTAATAGAGCTTCCCATCGAGGATCATGCCCATGCCGAGGCCCCAGCTCAGGTTGATGAAAATCATGTCCCGTTCGTTCTCGCGCTTGCCGGCGAAATACTCGCCGTACGTCATCGCGCGGGAATCGTTCTCAATCGTGACCGGGACGCCCAGTTCCATCTGGAAGAGGGCGGTCAGCGGCAGGTTCTCCCGGACCGCATAAGTCAGGCTGAAGCCTTCCTCCGGGTTGACGCGGCCCGACAGGCTCACGCCGACGCTGAGGACCTTGTCCCAGGAAAGCCCGAGTTCCGCGAAATGCTCCTTGACCAGCTTGCACATCCCCCGGAAGGACTCGGCACTCGCCTCCAGCACATACTCGATGTCCTGGAGAAAATCGATCTGGCGGCCGCTGAAGTCCGTCACGGCGATGTGGAAATGCTGGCGCGCGACATCGACGCCGACGAAATAGCCGGCCTTCGGGTTGAGGCCGTAGATGCTGGGGCGGCGGCCGCCGGAGGTACCCTGCTTGCCGAGGTCGAGCATGAAGCCCTCGTCGATCAGCTCGGCGATAAGCTTGGTCGCGGTCGGGACGCTGGCGTTGATCTCCTTGCTGAGGTCGGCGATGGAATAGGCGCCGTTGCTGATGCAGAGGCGGATGATTTCGCGTTTGGCGGCGGAGTTCTTGCTTTCGGGGTCGCTGAGGAAGGTTTTAGTCATGATGCCGGTCGATTTGGCTATAAAATTAAACAATTTTATTAAATAATGCATAATATTACCCCATTATTTTTAAAAAATATTGAAAAAGCAGGTAAAGAAGATATTGAGAAACTATTTCGTATATTTGTAAATTCAAAGAAGAACGGTATGATTGCAGGCAAGACCAAAAGATGGCTGGAGCGTTTCCGCCTGACCCTGCGCGGCAAACTCGTGCTCGCGCTCAGCGCCATAGCCGCCATCCTCCTCATCTCCAGCATCATCTCCATCCTGGAGTACAAGCGGATGAGCACCTACGTCTCCAGCCTCATCGCCGACAACATCAACAACATCAACGTCGCCCAGAAAATGGCCGAGGCCGCGAACGACTACAACCTCGACATCCTCGCCGTCGTCGGCGACGACAAGCTCAACAAACTCCCGGACTTCAACCGCGAGGCCTTCCTCGCGCGCTGCGACAGCCTCCGCGGGACGCTTTCCGCGATGTCCCTCCAGCCGCTGGCCGATTCGGTCGTCTATTCCTACTCCGCCTACATGCTGACCTCCCTCGAGCTGCCGGACGTGCTGCTGTCGGACTTCATCGACACGCGGACCTGGTACTTCGACCGTCTCCAGCCCCGCTACAACCGCCTCCGCGACGACATCGACGCGATGTCCTCCGCCATCTACAACGACCTCAAGCGCAACTCCGCGACCTTCGACCGCGGGTTCTACCGCAGCATCATCCCGGGCCTCGTCGCCGTCGGCGTCGGCCTCCTGCTGGTCCTGATGCTGCTCTTCTTCATGATGGTCTATTACGTGAATCCGCTCTACAAGATGCTGGCGAACCTGAACAACTACCGGTCCTTCAACAAGAAATACACCTATACCTTCGAGGGCGACGACCAGCTCTCCGAGCTCAATGAAGGCATTACCGAAATCACCGGCGAGAACCAGCAGCTCCGCAAGCGGATTTCCATACTCAGAAGCGGCAATGAACGTCAAGGCGATCAGTAGGTACGTGGGATGCGCCCTGCTCGTCAGCGCGCTCTTCATGCTCCTTTCCATCCTGGTATCCGTGTCGCGGGGGAATGACAGCGCCCTCGCCGCCCTGACCATCAGCTTCACGATCACCTTCATCGTCGGGATCTTCCCCTTCATCTTCGTCCGCAGGACCTCCGCCATCACCCTCAAGGACGGGTACATGATCATCTTCCTGTCCTGGCTGCTTTCCTTCGTCTTCGGAATGCTGCCCTACGTCCTCTGGGGCGGCCCCTTCACGGTCGAAAACGCCTGGTTCGAAAGCGTTTCCGGCTTTACGACCACCGGCGCGACGATCCTCTCCGACGTCGAAGCCCTCCCGGACAGCCTGCTCTTCTGGCGCAGTTCGACCCATTTCATCGGCGGCCTCGGCGTCGTCGTCTTCATCCTGCTGATCATCCCGAGCTCGAGCCCGATCCGGATGCGCCTGACGAACATGGAGCTCTCCTCCCTGTCCCGCGAAGGCTACCAGGTCCGCACGAACCGGACCGCCCTCATCTTTGCGAACATCTACATCGGCCTGATGATCTTCGCCTTCTTCGCCTACTGGATCGCCGGCATGAGCGCGTTCGATGCCATCTGCCATGCCTTCAGCGTCTGCGCGACCGGCGGCTTCAGCACGAAGAACCTCTCCATCGGCGCCTTCGACTCGCGGGCGATCGAGGCCGTCACGATGACCGTGATGCTGCTCTCGTCCATCCATTTCGGCCTCATCTTCCTTTCGTTCGCCAACCGCTCCCTCAAGCCGCTGAACAACCCGGTCCTGAAGTTCTACCTCGGCGCGCTCGTCTTCTTCACGCTCTACCTTGCCTTCGGCCTCCGGGCGACCGGCCTCGGCGCCGCCTCCTTCGGCCGCACGGTCTGGGACAGCGCCTTCCAGACGCTCTGCGTCGCCTCGACTTCCGGCTTCGCGACGATGGACAACGCCGCCTGGCCGATGGCCCTGAACCTGGAACTCCTGTTCCTCGGGACGGTCTGCGGCTGCGCCGGCTCGACCAGCGGCGGTATCAAGACGGACCGCATCGTCGTGCTCTTCAAGTCCATCGGCCGCCAGATGAACCGCATCCTCCATCCCTCCACCGTCAGCGAGGTCCGTCTCGGCAACGGTTTCGTCAAGGACGAGGAGGCCTCCCAGATGCTGCTCTATATCGGCATGTATGCCCTGATCCTGGTTTTCTCCGTCGGGCTGGTCCTGATGACCGGAATGGATGCGGAAGAGTCTTTCGCCTCGACGATCTCCTCCCTGAGCAACGTCGGCCCTTCCATCAAGTCGGTCGGCACGCTGGGCAATTTCGGCGCGATCCCGTCCGCCGCGAAGCTGGTCTATACGGCGGACATGTTCCTCGGCCGTATCGAGATTTATCCGATCCTCGCGGTCGTCGCGATGATCTTCCACCGTAACCGGAAGTAGCCGATGGACAGGGCTGAATTCTTGACCAGAGACTTCCTGTCCCGGCTTCCGTATGAGCCCACGTCCTGCCAGGCGTCGTTCCTGCGGGACGTCGCGACGTCCCTGACCGGCGACGACGGCGACATCCTCGTCGTGAACGGCTACGCCGGCACGGGCAAGACGACCGCCATCGCCGCGGTCGTCGCCTCCCTGTCGGAACTCAAGATCAAGACCGCTTTGATGGCCCCGACCGGCCGCTCCGCCAAGGTCCTTTCCCTGTACGCCGGCAAGCCTGCCAAGACCATCCACAAGCTCATATACAAGCAGAAAACCGTCGGCGAGGACGGCTTCGGCCAGTTCAGCCTGGTCCCGAACAAGTCCCGCGACATGCTCTTCGTCGCGGACGAAGTCTCGCTCATCGGGACCGACGCCGCCCAGCAGAAATCGACCGCCGTCTTCGGCACCGGCAACCTCCTCGAGGACCTGGTCCGCTACGTCCGGTCGGGCGCCGGCTGCAAGCTCATCCTGATCGGCGACAGCGCCCAGCTGCCCCCGGTCGGCCTCGAAGCGAGCCCGGCGCTGTCCCGCAGCTATATGGACGGCTTCGGCGGTGTCTCCTACTCCGAACTCACGACCGTCGTGCGCCAGCAGCGCACCTCCGGCATCCTTCACAACGCGACCCTCCTGCGGGAGCGCATCGCATCTGCCTCCGGGGACGAGCTCTTCGAGGATCTTCGCCTCGACCTCGACGGCTACGACGACATCGAGCGCGTCGGCGGGGGAGAGCTGATCGACAGAATCTCCGAGGCCTACGGCCGCTACGGGGAGGACGAGACGGTCGTCCTCTGCCGCTCGAACAAGCGTGCGATCCGCTACAACCTCGGCATCCGCAGCCGTGTCCAGTACAAGGAGGAGCGCCTGGTCCGCGGCGACAAGCTGATGATCGTGAAGAACTGCTACCATTTCGTCGAGGACCTGGCGGGGATGGAGTACATCGCCAACGGCGACATCGCCTACCTGCGGCGCATCGGCGGCTACGAGGACCGCTACGGCCTCCATTTCGCCGAGGCGCGGCTTGCCTTCCCGGACTACGACGACCAGGAGATCGTCGCGAAGATCTGCCTGGATACCCTCGAATCCGAAGCGCCCTCCCTGACCTACGAGCAGCAGAATGCGCTCTACGCGGGTGTCAGCGCGGATTACGACCATATCAAATCGAAGAAGAAGCGCTACGAGGCCGTCCGCGAGGACGACTGGTACAACGCGCTCCAGCTCAAGTATGCCGCGGCCGTGACCTGCCACAAGTCGCAGGGCGGCCAGTGGTCCTGTGTTTTTATCGACTGTCCCTTCTGGCAGGACGCCCAGACCGTGGACGACCTGAAGTGGCTCTACACCGCGCTGACGCGGGCGGTCGAAAAAGTCTATCTGGTGAATTTCAACGACAGGTTTTTTGTATGAGAAAGATGTTGCTCGCGGCCCTGGCCGCAACCCTGCTCGCAGCGGGCCTCGGGGCCCAGGAGTGGAACCGGGTTCCCATGACCTGGAAATGGATTTCCTCCGGCGAAGTCGCCTTCAGCTACGACGGGTCCTTCACGGATCCGGGCGCTTTTGCACTCGCCGCGGCGCGCCGGACGGTCCGGCCCGGCATCCAGGCGCCCGGAAAGTTCCCGCAGATGCCGCTGCAGCCCGCCGGCGCCGTGAACCTGACCTTCTCCCCGGACTCCACGAAGCTGGCCTTCACGCGCGACAACGACCTCTGGGTCGCGGACATCGCGACCGGGGCGGAGACGCGCCTGACCTTCGACGGGACCGACCTGATCCTGAACGGCTACGCGTCTTGGGTCTATTACGAGGAGATCCTCGGCCGCCCGTCCCGCTACCGGGCTTTCTGGTGGTCGCCGGATTCCCGGAAGATCGGCTTCTACCGCTTCGACAACAGCCGCGTGCCGATGTTTCCGATCTATTCCCCGGCCGGCCAGGACGGTTCGCTTCAGCTGACCCGCTACCCGAAGGCGGGGGAGCCGAACCCGGAGGTCCGCATCGGCATCGTCGACCTCGGGAATCCGTCCCGCATCGTCTGGGCGGACTTCGACGAGCACGAGGACCAGTACTTCGGCATCCCGTTCTGGGGCCCGGACAGCGCCGAGTTCTTCATCGCCCGTGAGCCGCGCCGCCAGGATACACTCGACCTGTACAGCGTCAGCGTCGCCGACGGCAGCAAGAAACACATCTACCACGAGACCTATCCGACCTGGCTCGACTGGATCGAGGAGGTCGTCTTTACGGACAAGGGACTCTACATGGCCCGCAGCTTCGAGACGGGCTGGGAGCAGATCTACTTCCTCTCCTACGACGGAAAGACCTTCCGGCGCCTGACGGACGGGGAGAACTGGCGTGTCAGCCTCGTCCGCGTCGACGAGAAGGCCGGCGACGTCTATTTCACGGCGAACCGCGACTCGAATGTCCGCGCCGCCCTCTACAAGGTCGACCGCAAGGGACGGATCACGGCCCTGACGGATCCCGCCCTGCATGTCTCCGGCGTCCGTTTCTCGCCGGACGGGAAGTATTTCGTCGCGTCCCTGTCGAACTACGCGACTCCGACGCAGGTCTGGCTCTTCGAGACCGCCCGCACGGCGCGCAATCCCTACAAGGTCGCCGACCTGCGCGGACCGGATTACGACGCCTCCCGCTATGCGCTCCCGCAGCTGATCGAGCTGGAGACCGCGGACGGCTTCCGCGTCCCCGCCTCCATCACCTATCCGGTCGGTTTCGACCCGGCGAAGAAGTATCCCGTCGTGATGGAAATCTACGGTGGACCGAACACGGCTTATGTCCGGGAAGCCTGGTCGCAGCCCTCCGAGGCGAACCAGTGGTACAGCCGCAACGGCATCATCAAGATGACGGCGGACGTCTCCGCCTCCGGCCACAACGGCCGCGCCGGCACGGACCTCGTCTTCCGGGACCTCCAGACGCAGCCGGTCAAGGAGTTCGTCGAGTGGGCGCGCTGGCTGCAGTCCCTGCCGTATGTCCAGGGCGACAAGATCGGCGTCACGGGCTTCTCCTTCGGCGGCGCGAACACGGCGCGGCTGCTGCTCCAGCACAGCGACGCCTTCCACTACGGCATCGCGGGCGGCGGCGTCTATGACTGGCAGCTGTACGACTCCCACTATACCGAACGCTTCATGGACACGCCCGCCGCCAACCCGGACGGCTACCGTGCCTCCCGCGTGCTGGACGACGTGGTGGATTATCCGGCCGGATACGGCTCCGACGACTCCGTGATGCTGAAACTGACCCACGGGACCGGTGACGACAACGTCCATTTCCAGAATACGCTCCAGCTGATCGACGCGCTCCAGAAAGCTGGCAAGAAGTTTGAACTGATGATTTACCCGGACGGCCTCCACGGCTACCGCGGCTACCAGGGTGTGCACTCCACCGCCGCTGACCGTGCGTTCTGGCTGAAATACCTGAAAAACGAATGAAGATGATCCAGAGATTCCTTTTCCGCGCAGCTTCCGCGCTGCTCTGTGTCCTCGCGCTGTCCTCCTGCTGGGGCTCCGAGGAGTATGATTTCACGAATTATATTTCGATCAACGACCTGAAGTTCTCCGTGACCGAGGCCCATTACCGGAAGGCCCAGACCGACGGCGTGAAGCTGCAGCTCCGCGCCGGGGACGTGAAGCTGTTCGTATTCGTCAGCCAGTCCCAGGTCGGGAAGACCCTCAAGCTCGAAGATTTCAAGTCCGACGCGTCCAATTACTGGACCATCGAGACCAACGACGGGGAGGCTGACTCCCGGACGACCCGTTCCGACCGGGGTACGCTGATGCTGAACTACCGGGAGAAGGACGGGAGCCTGACCTTTACGCTGGACATGGATGTCGTCCTGGGCCACGGCTACGCCATCGAATCCCATTTCAACGGGGTTGCGAAGAGCGCCGACAACCAGGATATCATCATCGACGAAGACGAAGAGGACTAATCTCCGGCGCGGCGGGCGACGATCAGGAACCTCCCCGAACTGCCGTCCGCGAAGTCGCAGGTGCAGGCATAGATATGGGTGTTGTCCGACGGGGCGACGCCCATTTTCCGTTTCAGTTCCTCGCTGGTCACCGGGATGTTCCGGGCGGTCACCTCGCTGAACGGGTACTTCCGCCCGAGCGCGCGGATGTTGGGGTTGCTGAAGGGGAGGACCTCCGCGATCCGCCAGGGCCCTTCGTCGGAAAGGTAGATGCTGGTATGGCGCCCGAGCCGGGTCCAGCCGTTGCGCTGGCAGAGCAGGTTCGCGCAGCCGGCCTTCAGGGCGACCGCGCCGGGGACGATGACGGCCCGGCCGACGAGCGACTCCGCGCTCTGGGGGAAGCGGGGCTCCGCGGCCGCTTCGTCCGCGGCCAGGAAGGTGAAGGGCGCGTCCGGCAGGTCGGCGACCGTGATGGTGTAGCCGCCGCGCCAGGTCTTCTCCAGCCAGCAGAGGAGCTCCTTGCACTCGCCGTCCGTGCCGACGACGTGGACTTCCCGCAGGCACGGACCGAGGCGCTCCGCCACGAGGCTGATGTCGGCCATCGGGGAGAGCTTCAGGAGCAGGTGGGGGCAGTAGGAGAAGAGCTGCGGCTTGATCGCGAGGATGTCCGGCTCGCAGTCTTCCAGCAGGAACACCTTCTTTCCGGCCTTGTCGCGGCGGGACGGGTCCAGGTACAGCAGGTCGACCTGGCCCAGCGACGGCACGCAGTTCATCGCGTCCGTGTTCGAGACGCTGATGTTGCTGCAGCCCAGGCGCTTGAAATTCTCCCGGACAGCATCGCAGAGCTTGGTGTTCAGCTCGTTGTAAACGACCTTCGCGGCAACCTGGCTGAAGGCCCAGCTGTCGACGCCCAGCCCGCCGGTCAGGTCGGCGATGCAGGTGCGTTTGCGGCCGGCGAGGATGCGGGCGGCGAGGGCGGCCTTGTACCGTGCCGTCGCGCTCGAGCTGCACTGCTCGAGCGCGAGGGAAGATACGGTCTGCAGGCCTTCGGTTTCCGCCCACTCCGGCACCTTGGCCGCAAGCTTGCGCTGCTGGACGGAATCGAAATCCTGCAGGATGTCTGCAAAGGACTTCTTCATGGGAAGATTATTTGACGAACTGCGCTTTCAGGCGGGCGATCTTGTCATCCGCATCGGCGCCCTTGGCACCGAAGTAGAACTTGATTTTCGGCTCCGTGCCGGACGGGCGGACGGAGACCACGTCGCCGGCTTCGTTGAAGAACTGCAGGACGTTCGACTTCGGCTGGCCGGTCTTCTCCGGCTCGAGGTAGTCGACGACCCGGCAGACGGGTGAGCCGCACATCTGCGCCGGGGGATTCGTCCGGAAGTCCGCCATGATGCCGCGGATTTCCTCGGCGCCGGTCTTGCCCTTGCGCACGAGGGAGACGAGGCCTTCCTTCCGGTAGCCGTACTGCGCATAGATCTTCTGGAGCAGTCCGTAGAGGGTCATGCCCTGCGTGGCGGCCCAGGCGGCGCATTCCGCGACCATCGAGCAGGCGATCTGGGCGTCCTTGTCGCGGACGAACTGGCCGACGTTGAAGCCGTAGCTCTCCTCGCCGCCGCAGATGAATTCGCCGGTCGCCTCGTTGCGCTTCACGACCTCGGCGATGTACTTGAAGCCGGTCAGGACGTTGTAGACGGGAACGCCGAAGGAGGCGCAGATTTCGGTGATGAGTTCGGTCGTGACGATGGTCTTGACGACGTACTTGGTCCCGTCGAGCCTGCCGAGTTCCTTCCAGCGGGTCAGGATATACCAGGTCAGCAGCGAGGCGGTCTGGTTGCCGTTCATCAGGACCATCCTGCCCTTGTCGTCGCGCACGGCGATGCCCATGCGGTCGGCGTCCGGGTCGGTCGCCATCACGATGTCCGCGCCCTCGCGCTCGGCGAGGTCGATCGCCATCTTCAGCGCGGCCGGCTCCTCCGGGTTGGGGGAGACGACGGTCGGGAAGTTGCCGTCGGCGACGTCCTGTTCCGGAACGTGGAGGACGTTCTTGAATCCGAGGCGGCGGAGGCATTCCGGCACGAGGCGCACGCCGCAGCCGTGGAGCGGGGTATAGACGAACTTGAGGTCCGGGCAGGCCGCGCGGGCTTCCGGGGAGAGGGTCAGCGAAAGGATGTCGCGCAGGTAGCATTCGTCGACCTCGGCGCCCATCATCTCGATCGGGGCGGCGTCCGGGCCGGGGACGAAGCGGACCATCGACGGGTCCGTGATGTGGCTGACTTCTTCCACGATGTCGGTATCGACGGGGGAGGTAATCTGGCCGCCGTCGCTCCAGAAGGCCTTGTAGCCGTTGTATTCCTTGGGGTTGTGGGACGCGGTCACCATCACGCCCGCGGTCGCGCCCTTCAGGCGGATCGCGTAGCTGAGCTCCGGCGTCGGGCGGATGTCGTCGAAGAGGAAGACCTTGATTCCGTTCGCGGCGAAGACTTCCGCCGTGATGCGGGCGAAGGCGCGGCTGTTGTTGCGGCTGTCGAAGGAGACGCAGACCGACAGGCCTTCGCCGCCGACGCGGGCCTTCAGGTAGTTCGCGAGGCCCTGGGTCGCCATCCCGACCGTGTACTTGTTCATCCGGTTCGTGCCGACACCCATCAGGCCGCGGAGGCCGCCGGTGCCGAATTCCAGATTCTTGTAGAACGCATCCTCGAGACCGGCCGGGTCTTCCGCCGCGAGCTTGCGGACCTCGGCTTTGGTGGCTTCGTCGAAATCTCCGTTGAGCCACTGGTTTACAACAACTTTATAATCTGACATGGTATGTGGTTAGTTTTGGTTTCGGGCCAGGTTTAACAAATATAGAAAAAATCGCTAAATTTGTGACAAGACCGCATGAATAACACCAAAACTACCTTGCATATGAAAAGACTCTTTCTCGCGGCTGCGGGAGTCCTCTTCCCGCTGCTGTTGGCGGCGCAGGCCGTCCTGCCGTACCAGAATCCGTCCCTGTCGCCGGAAAAACGGGCGAAGGACCTTGTCGGCAGGCTCAGCCTCGAGCAGAAGGTGACCCTGATGATGGACCAGAGCGCGGCCGTTCCCGAATTCGGGATCCGGAAGTACAACTGGTGGAACGAAGCGCTCCACGGCACGGCCCGCGCCGGCCTGGCGACGATGTTCCCGCAGGTGATCGGCATGGCGGCGAGTTTCGACGACGTCCTGCTGCAGCAGGTCTATGACATCGCCAGCACGGAGCACCGCATCAAGTATATCCTCGCGCGCCAGAAGGACAACGTGGCCCGCTACCACGGCCTCACGGTCTGGACGCCGAACATCAACATCTTCCGCGACCCGCGCTGGGGCCGCGGACAGGAGACGTACGGGGAGGATCCGTACCTGACGATGCGGATGGGCTACGCCGTCGTGAACGGCCTGCAGGGCACGGGCTCCGGGGAGAAGTACGACAAGCTCCACGCCTGCCTGAAGCACTTCGCCGTCCACAGCGGTCCCGAATCCGAGCGCCACTCCTTCGATGCCGCGGACGTGTCGTACCGCGACCTGATGGAGACGTACCTGTTCGCCTTCGAGAACCTGGTCAAGACGACCGACGTCAAGGAGGTCATGTGCGCCTACAACAGCTTCGAGGGCGATCCCTGCTGCGGCAGCGACAAGCTCCTGATCCAGTTCCTCCGCCGCGACTGGGGCTACAAGGGCATCGTCGTGAGCGACTGCGGCGCCATCAACGACTTCTTCGTCCCCGGCCGCCACGACGCTTACCCGAACGATCCGGCCTCCGCGACCGCCAAGGCGGTGCTGACCGGTACGGACCTCGAGTGCGGCTCCTCGTACAAGGCGCTGCTTGACGCCGTGAAGCAGGGGAAGATCAAGGAATCCGACATCGACGTCTCCGTGACTCGGCTGCTGAAGGCGCGTTTCGAGCTGGGCGAGATGGATGACGATTCGCTGGTCAGCTGGAACAGCATCCCCGTCTCGAAGCTCGCCTGCGACGAGCACGACGCCGTTGCGCTGAAGATGGCGCGCGAGACGATGACGCTGCTGCAGAACCGCGGGAACGTGCTTCCGCTTGCGAAGGAAGGGAAGCGCTATGCGGTCCTCGGACCGAACGCCGCGGACTCGACCGTGCTCTGGGGTAACTACAACGGTACGCCGCGCAAAACCGTGACCGTCCTCGAGGCGATCCGCGAGAAGGTCGGTACCCGGAACGTCTTCTATGCCGATCCGGCGAGCAGCCTGCTGGCGACGCCGGCCGGCGTGGACGCCTACATCTTCGTGGGCGGCATCTCCCCGCGCCTGGAAGGTGAGGAAATGCGCGTCAGCTACGAGGGCTTCGCCGGCGGCGACCGGACCTCGATCGAACTGCCCGCGATCCAGCGGGAGATGCTGAAACTCCTCCGCAAGACCGGCAAGCCGGTGATCTTCGTGAACATGTCGGGCTCGGCGATCGCGCTTGAGCCGGAGACGCAGAGCTGCGACGCGATCCTGCAGGCCTGGTACGGCGGACAGGAAGGCGGCCAGGCGGTCGCGGACGTCCTGTTCGGCGACTACAACCCGGCCGGACGCCTGCCCGTGACCTTCTATCGCAACGACGCCCAGCTCCCGGACTTCCACGACTATGATATGGCCGGCAGGACCTACCGCTACCTGGAGAGCAAGCCGCTCTTCCCGTTCGGCTTCGGCCTGAGCTATACGACCTTCCGCTACGGCGACGCGACGCTTGTGCGCGGCAAGGGGAAGAAGAACCAGATGAACATGGAACTGAAGGTCCCCGTCACCAATGCGGGACCGGTGGACGGCGACGAAGTCGTCCAGGTCTATGTGAAGAAGGTGGAGGATGCGGGCGGCCCGCTGCGGGCGCTCCGGGGCTTCCGCCGCGTCAGCATCCCCGCCGGGCAGACGGTCGAAGTCAGCATCCCGCTGACCGAGATGAGCTTCCGCACCTTCAACGAGAAGACCGGAAAGATGGAGGCGACGGCCGGCAATTACGTGATCTATTACGGCAAGAGTTCCGACCCGGACGACCTGAAGCAGGTCAGCGTCAAACTCTGACGTGCTCCGCCAGATAGTGGTCGCACCACAGCTGCAGCCCGCAGTCCGCACATTTCGGATTGCGGGCTGTGCACGTATAGCGGCCGTGGAGGATGAGCCAGTGGTGGGCGGTCGGGCGGTCCTGCGGGGGGACGCGGGCTTCCAGGTCGCGCTCGACGGCCTCCGGCGTCTTGCCCTGCGAGAGGCCGAGCCGGTGGGAGACGCGGAAGACGTGGGTGTCGACGGCGATGACGGGGCGGTCATAGACGACCGACGCAATCACGTTGGCGGTCTTGCGTCCGACGCCCGGCAGACGCATCAGCGCGTCGATGTCCGAAGGGACCTGGCCGCCGTATTCATCCAGCAGCATCCGGGCCATTCCGAGGAGGTGGCGGGTCTTGCTGTTGGGGTAGGAGACGGACTTGACGTAATCGAAGAGCTCGTCGAAGGAGGCGGCCGCGAGGCGCTCCGGATCCGGGAAACGTTCGAAGAGGGGAGGGGTCACGACGTTGACCCGCCGGTCGGTGCACTGCGCCGAGAGGATGACGGCGACAAGCAGCTGGAACGGGCTGCCGTAACGGAGCTCCGTCTCCGCGACGGGCATTTCGGCGCGGAAATAATCCAGGATGCGGCGGAATTTCGTGTCGAGCCGGGTCATATCGTGCGCTGGAGGTCGATGCCGACCTCGTCCCGGGTCTCGTGGCAGCTCTCGTCCCGGCAGATGAAGACGCGGCCGGGATATTTTTCGAAAATGCTGCGGTTGTGGGTCACCATCACGATGGCGGTCCCGTTTTCCTTGTTGATGCGGGTCAGGAGCTGCATGATGCCGTCGGCGGTCTCGTTGTCGAGGTTGCCGGTCGGCTCGTCGGCGATGATGACTTCCGGGCTGTTCAGCAGGGAGCGGGCGATCGCGATGCGCTGCTGCTCTCCGCCCGAGAGCTGGTGGGGCATCTTGTGGGCCTTGGTCCCCATCCCGACGGCGTCCAGCACCTCACGGATCCGCTTGTCGCAGGCTGCCTTGTCCTTCCAGCCCGTCGCCTTCAGCACGAAGGCGAGGTTGTCTTCCACGCTGCGGTCCATCAGCAGTTGGAAATCCTGGAAGACGACGCCCAGCCGGCGGCGCAGGAGGGGGATCTCCTTTTCACGTAAGTCCTTGAGGTTCACGCCGCAGACGGATCCTTCCCCCTGGTGGAGGGGGTTTTCTGCGATTATGGTACGGATTATGGAGGTTTTTCCGGTGCCGACGCGGCCTACGATGTAGGCGAAGTCGCCGGGGTAGATGTCCATGTCGAGGCCGAAGATGACGGTTTCCTCGCCGTTGATGATGTCTGCCTGCCGGAAAGAAATGATGGGCTGCCCGCTCATAAATTACAAGATTTGTTTCGTAGGAAACAAATATAGCGAGAAAAATGAGTAAATTTGTAAGTTTTAGAAAAGATAAATACCGGTTCCTATGAAATTGAGAATATTGGCCGTTTCCGTCTCCGTCCTGCTGATGCAGGCCATTGGTCTGTACGACAGCGGAATGTATGAAAGGGCCCGCGGAATCTTCGAAACCGTCGCACAGCAGCAGGCCAGTCCCGTCAGCGAAGGATACATCATCCTCTGCGACCTGCAGACCGGCGCGGAGGACTGCGGCAGCCGCATTGTCGCCTATGAGGAGAAATACGGCCGGACCGCCCTGTCCGCCCGCATCCATTACCTCTACGGCATGAAGCTCTTCGACGCCGGCGAGTACGCCGCGGCGAAGGATGAACTGCAGTCGGTCGGCCGGCGCGGCGTCTCGCGCAGGGACGCGGTCGAGGCCCTGTTCAAGTCCGCCTACAGCGACTTCGCCCTGGGCCGCGACGCGGATGCGAAGGCCGGCTTCCTCGCAGTGGAGCGCCTCCCGCAGTCGGATTTCACCGCCGCTGCCCGCTACGCCATCGGCTACATCAACTACACGGAAAACAACTTCCACGAGGCTTTCGGCTGGCTCGAGCGCGCCGCCCGCGACTCCCGCTTCGCGGAGAACGCCGCCTACTATATGCTGGAATGCCGCTTCATGGAGAAGGACTATGCCTACGTCACCGCGAACGGGGAGGCGGTCTATGCGACCGTGCCGGCCGAGCGCCGCGCCCACCTCGCCCGCATCATCTCCGAATCCTACCTGGTCCTCGGTGATCCCGGCAAGGCGAAGGAGTACTTTGACCGGGACGCCCTCCAGAACACGGCGATGAGCCGCGCGGACCTCTTCTACGCCGGATCGCTGCAGTATGCGCTCGGCGACTACCAGGACGCCATCAGCAACTTCACGATGATGCCGATGCGCAACGACAGCATCGGCCAGATCGCCAACTACGAGCTCGGCAACGCCTACATCAAGACCAAGAACAAGGTCTCGGCCCTCGGCGCCTTCCGCGACGCGGCCGCCGTGGACTACGACCCCGCGATCCGCGAGGACGCCTGGTTCAATTACGCCAAGCTCGCCTTCGACCTGAACCACGACGCGTCGGTCTTCTCCTCCTACCTGGACCGCTATGCCTCTGGCGAGAAGAACGACCAGATTTATGGCTACATGGCCCTCACGGCCCTGTACAACCACGACTACGCGGGCGCGGTCGAGGCTTATGACAACATCGACGAGCTCGACGCCGGGATGAAGGCCAACTACATGAAAGCCAATTACTTGCGCGCGAACCAGCTCATCAGTGCCGGCTCCTGGCGCGACGCGATCCCGTACCTGCGGGCCGCAACCTTCTTCACGGACCGCCAGGACAACTTCAACAAGCTCGCCCGCTACTGGCTCGGTGAGGCCTACTACCAGACCGAAAGCTACCCGGAAGCCGTCGCCACCTTCACGGATCTCTACAACCAGTCCGCGCTGGACAACATGGCCGAAGGACGGACCCTCCCGTACACCCTGGGCTATACCTGCTACCAGGCGGGCGATTACGCCGGGGCGGCGAAGTGGTTCGACGCCTACCTCGCCTCCGGCGACCGGGACCGCCGGCTGGACGCCGCCCTGCGCCGGGCGGACTGCGACTTCGTCCGCAAGGACTACAAGGCCGCCGTGGATTCCTACAGGAAGGCCGCCGACGAGTTCAGCGACCCGAACAATGTCTATCCGTACTACCAGATGGGCCTCGCTTACGGCCTCCTCGGCAATGCCTCGGCCAAGATCGACGCCCTCTCCCACGTGAAGCGGGCGACGCTCGACGCGCCCTTCTACGAAGAGGCGATGTACGAGCTCGGCCGTTCGTACGTTGAGGCGCGGCGCCCCGGGGACGCCTATACGGTCTTCCAGACCCTGAAGGCCAGCGCGACCGACGATACGTTCGTGGCCCGCTCGCTGATCGAGCTGGGCATGATCTCCCGCAACCGCTCCGACTACGACGAGGCGCTGGGCTTCTACAAGCAGGTCCTGGAGCGCTTCCCGCAGAGCCCCTTCGCCGAGGACGCCCTCCTCGCCGTCGAGGCGATCTACCAGGGCAAGGGCGAGCCGGACAAGTACATCGCGTACCTCGGCAGCCTGAAGAACCCGGTCACGAAGACCGATACCGAGAAGGAGGCGATCTACTTCAATTCGGCCGAGCAGCTGTTCCTGGCCGGGAATTACGAGAAGGCCCTCACGGCCCTCGACAGCTATGTCGCTTCCTATCCGGCAGGAGAGAAGATCGCCCAGGCGTATTACTACGAGGCCGAATGCTACAAGCAGCTCGGCAAGAAGGAGAAGGCCTGCGACTACTACGCCAGGGTCGTGGAACTCGCCCGCGAGGGCTCGTACGCCGAGCTCGCGATGCTGAACTTCGCGAACCTCTCCTATGCGCTCGAGCACTGGAAGGATGCCTACGGCGCCTATTCCTCGCTGCTCGACGCCGCGCAGATCGAGAGCAACCGCTTCACGGCCCAGGTCGGCATGATGCGTTCCGCCTACCGTGCCCTGAGCTACGGCAGCGCGATCAAGTGCGCCGAGACCGTCGCTGCGGACGGCAATGCCGACGAAGCGCTCAAGCGCGAAGCGGACTATATCCGCGCGATGTCTTACCTGGCTACGAGCCAGCGCGAGGCCGCTTTCACCCTGTTCCGTACGCTGAGCGCTGCTCCGGCGACTCCCGAAGGCGCCGAGGCTTCCTACAGGATCATCCAGGATACCTACGACCAGGGCAATTTCGACGATGTCGAAGGCCTCGTCTACAAGTTCGCCGAGAGCGCCGGGAACCAGTCCTACTGGCTGGCGAAGGCGTTCATCGTGCTGGGCGACAGTTTTATGGAAAAGGACAACGTCCGCCAGGCGCGTGCGACCTTCGAGAGCGTGCTGAACGGCTACGAACCGCAGCGCGGGACCGCGGACGACGTCCTGGACAATGTCAAGATGCGTTTAAACAAACTCCGGGAATATGAACAGTAGCAGACTTACCCTGACCGTCCTGGCGCTGGCCGCCTGCCTTGGCGCGGCGAACGCCCAGACTTTCAATCCGAGCGTGGAGGTGACCAATGCCTACGATGGCAAGCCGGTCGACGCCCGCAAGCAGGACCTGGCGATGCAGATCCCGGATTCCCTCCTGGTCTTCGATTACGACTTCGACTATTCCGTGTTCGACAATCCCTACAAGGGATCCTACGAATTCAGCCCCTATCTGATCAACATGAAACCGGAGCCGGTCCCGTATGCCGGCCGGAGTTTCTACCTGCGCGCCGGCGCCGGCTACAGCCTCCATCCGGAACTGGCCGTGATGTATGCGCCGAAGACCTCCGGCCGCTGGAAACTGGACTTCTACGACAGCTTCCAGGGCTATCTGGGCGCCTACCGCCATATCCGGGGCTATGAATTCAGCTCCCGCGAAGGCTACCTGGCGGACAACCACGACGGTAGGACCTTCTCCGGCCACGACCTCGAGAACGACCTCGGGCTGAACCTTCGCGGCGACTTCCGCCGCTCGACCCTGACCCTGGGCGTGAACTACAAGCTCCTGACCGTCGCCGACACCGTCGTCACGCACCTCTACAACGAAGCCTCCGCGCGGCTCCGCTTCGCGCTGAAGCCGGGCCTGAAGGCGACCTTCGAGGCCGTGGCGGAAGGGAAGATCGGCGGGGACAACATGACTTATATGGGCAACGGCTACGCCCTCGGCAACAAGGAAATCAACGCGCGTTTCCTCGCCGGCGCGGAGATCCTCCCCGACACCCGCTTCCTCGTCGAGGCCGGCACGGCCGTGGGCGTCTATTCCCGCGTCATCGTGACCTCCGTGGCGGACGTCTGGGCGACACCGAAACTGGCGTGGTCGCACGGCCCCCTGACCGTCTCCGCCGGCGTGAAGTTCGCCCACATCTTCGCCTGGGACCCGAAGTCGAAGAGCCTCGTCCCGCAGCACCAGAAGCAGTCGGCGCTGCTCTATCCGGACGCCCACCTCAACCTCCGCATCCTCGACCAGGGCCTCTCGCTCTACGCCGACGCCACGGGCGGAAACGACATCAACGCCTTCTCCAAGCTCCTTGCCCGGAACCATTTCTTCAACCAGGTCTACCAGCTTTCCTATTCCTGGGTTCCGACGCTGGACAACACGGTCGTCCGCTACAAGGTGGCGGCGGGACTGCGCGGCCAGGTGGCCGGCGCGCTCCAGTACAACCTCTTCGCCTCGTACGCCTATATCGAGAACAACCTGCTCGACGGCCTGCTCATCTCGACCCGCACGCCGGTCAACCCGGTGCCCCTGGCCGCCGCCTTCAGTTATGAGGATACGAAACTGCTGACCGCCGGCGTCGACCTTGCGTGGAAATCCGACCGGATTGCCGCTGCCGGTAACTTCCGCTACAACAAGGCCGAATACCTGGATACCAGTACCCGCATCAACGACGTCCTCTACGTCCCGCTGCCGGACTTCACGGCGGAGGGGAGCGTGACCTACAACTGGGCTGAGCGCATCTACGTCGGCGTTTCCGCCGATTTCGCCTCCGAGCGCGCCGCCTTCTTCGTGGTACCTTCCTACGTCGATCTGGGCGTCAGCGCCGAGTACCGTTTCGACCGCCGGACCTCCTTTTGGGCCAAGGGCGGGAACCTGCTGAACCAGACCATCCAGAAATCGCTCACCCGAGCAGAAAACGGGGTGTATTTTACCGCCGGAATTTGCCTGAATTTCTAAGATTTTTCGTAAATTTGTCTGATTATAGATTAGACACTTTACGATGATTGAAAACGAAGAGATGAAGCGGGCGGAAGAACAGTATTCCGCTGACAGCATTCAGGTGCTTGAAGGTTTGGAAGCGGTGCGGAAACGCCCCTCCATGTACATAGGTGACATCTCCGACCGGGGACTCCACCATCTGGTCTACGAAGTCGTCGACAACAGCATCGACGAGGCGATGGCCGGTTTCTGCGACCGGATCGACGTCTCGATCGAGCCCGGCAACGCAATCCGGGTCGAGGACAACGGCCGCGGCATCCCGACGGGCCTCCATGAGAAGGAGCAGCGCTCCGCCCTCGAGGTGGTGCTGACTGTCCTGCACGCCGGCGGTAAATTCTCCAAGAACAGCTACAAGGTCTCCGGCGGTCTCCACGGCGTCGGCGTCTCCTGCGTGAACGCCCTCTCCGACAAGCTCGTCGCCGAGGTCCACCGCGAAGGCAAGGTCTTCCGCCAGGAGTATTCCCAGGGCAAGCCCCAGACTCCCGTCGAGGTCGTCGGGACCTCCGACCGGACCGGCACCACGATCTGGTTCCATCCCGATCCGACCATCTTCGTCCAGAGCACCGTCTACAAATACGACACCCTCGCCGCCCGCCTGCGTGAACTCTCCTACCTCCCCAAGGGCATCAGCATCGTCCTGACGGACAAGCGCGCCCCGCTCGAGGACGGCAGCTTCCGCAGCGAGACCTTCTATTCCGAGAAGGGCCTCGAGGAGTTCATCACCTACCTCGACGCCGGCGCCGAGACCCTGATCCCGACCCCGGTCTGCATCACCTCCGACAAGATCATCCCGATCGACATCGCCCTCCAGTACAACAACGGCTACCAGGAGAAGATCTTCTCCTACGTCAACAACATCAATACGATCGAAGGCGGTACCCACCTCCAGGGCTTCAAGATGGGCCTCAGCCGTACGCTGAAGTCCTATGCCGAGAAGAACCGGCTCCTGGAGAAGTACAAAGGCGACCTGGCCCCGGAGGATTTCCGCGAAGGCCTGACCGCCGTCGTCTCCGTCAAGGTTGCCGAACCGCAGTTCGAAGGCCAGACCAAGACCAAGCTCGGCAACACCGAAGTGACCTCCGCCGTCTCCCAGGCGACCGCCGCCGCACTCCAGAACTACCTCGAAGAGCATCCGAAAGAGGCGAAGCTCATCATCGAGAAGATCGTCCTCGCCGCGACCGCGCGCAATGCCGCGCGCAAGGCCCGGGAAATGGTCCAGCGCAAGACCGTGATGTCCGGCGCCGGCATGCCCGGCAAGCTGGCCGACTGCTCCGAGCGCGACCCGGAGAAGTGCGAGCTCTTCCTTGTCGAGGGTGATTCCGCAGGCGGAACGGCCAAGCAGGGCCGCGACCGCAAGACGCAGGCCATCCTGCCGCT
>JAFRVZ010000054.1 GCA_017438265.1 Bacteroidales bacterium | reverse complement strand
GGCCCGCCGCGGCGGCCGCGGCCGCGATGTCCTCCGCGCCGCCCGCGTCGCAGCCCATCCGGTTGTCGAAGCCGACCAGCAGGGCCGTGCCGCCGTAGCGGCCGATCACGACCTCGCGCAGGTATTCCTCCGTCGTGAGGCGGCTGAGCGCGCGGTCGAAGCGGAGCACCTCGACCCGGTCGACGCCGAGCCCGAGGAGCATCTCCCGCTTCTCATCCAGCGTGCTGAGCAGGCGGAGCTCCCGCGCGCCGTCCTGCAGGACCGTGCGCGGGTGGGGCCAGAAGGTCAGCACACAGCTGAGGGTGCCGCGCTCCTGCGCGGCACCGACCAGCTGCCGTATGACCTGACGGTGGCCCAGGTGGACGCCGTCGAAAAAACCGGTGGTTATAACCATTTGACAATCGGGAAATCCTGTCTGTGCGGCATGTCCGGGTGCTTCGGGTAGAGGCGGGTCGCCACCTGGTACATACCCGTGCGCTCCGGCAGGACCGTCGTGCTGTACTTCGCGACGCCGTCCTTGCAGCTTTCCAGCGCGAATTCGAAGACGTCCTGGATGCGGAGGCGGCCCTTGCGGTCCACGGAGGTGAAGAGCATCTCCACGCCGATCTCCTCCGGCTTGAGGGTCCCGAGCTCGAGGGCCACTTCCGCCTTCAGGCCGCCTTCCGGCGAGAGGCTGTAGGAGGACTCAGGCTGGGTATAGGAGACGACTTTGATGTCGTTCCAGGCGTCGAGAACGTGCTTCTTCCACGCGGCGACGGACTTCGCCTTCGCGTAGTCTTTCGCGACAATCTCCGCCGTCCGGACGCCCTGCGGCACATAGTACTGGTTGCAGTAGTCGGTCAGCATGCGGTTCGTCGTGAAGTTGCAGGCGATCTGGGCGATGTTGTTGCGGATGATCTGGATCCAGCGGGCGGAGCGGCCGGTCTTCGGGTCGACGTCGTAGTAGGCCGGGGCGATCTCGTTCTCGATTGTCGCGTAGATCGACGCGGAGTCGAGCTCGTCCTGGTAGTTCTGCTCGTCATAGACGCGCTTCTGCGGCAGCGCCCAGCCGGCGCCTTCCTTGTAGCCTTCCACCCACCAGCCGTCGAGCACGGAGAAGTGCATCACGCCGTTCATCGCGGCTTTCTCGCCGGAGGTGCCGGAGGCCTCGAGCGGACGGGTCGGGTTGTTGAGCCAGACGTCCACGCCCTGGACCAGGCGCTTCGCGAGGGTGATGTCATAGCCGGGGACGAAGACGATCCGGCCGATGAAGCGGTCCATCTTGGAAATCTCGACGATGTGGCGGATCAGGTCCTGGCCGGCCTTGTCGGCCGGGTGGGCCTTGCCGGCGAAGACGAACTGCACCGGGCGCACCGGGTTGTTCACGATCGCCGCGAGGCGGTCCAGGTCGGAGAAGAGCAGCGTCGCGCGCTTGTAGGTCGCGAAGCGGCGGGCGAAGCCGATCGTCAGGACATCCTTGCGGAGGTTCTTGGAGATGCGGACGGTCTGCGCCGGGGACAGATGGGTCCCGATCTTCGGATCGGAAAGGCGCTCGTTGATTGTATTGACGAGGTTGGATTTCAGCGTCTTGCGGACATCCCAGATCTCTTCGTCGGTCAGGTTGTAGACCCCTTCGAAGCAGGACTTGTCGTAGTGGTGGGTCTGGAACTCGGGACCGAAGACCCGGGCGTGGAGCTGCTTCCATTCCTTGGCGGCCCAGGTCGGATAGTGGACGCCGTTGGTCACGTAGCTGATATGGAGCTCTTCCGGCAGGTACCCCGGATACATCCGGGCGAAGATGCCTTTGCTGACCTTGCCGTGAAGCATCGAGACACCGTTCACGTTCACGGAGATGTTCGCCGCCAGCACGCTCATCGAGAAGTTCTCGGAGGTGTCGGTCGCGTTGACCTTGCCGAGGCCCATCATTTCTTCCCAGGTGATGCCGAGGCTGTCCGGATACTGGCCGAGGTAGCGGCCGAGCAGGCCGTCCTCGAAGGCGTCGTGGCCGGCGGGCACCGGGGTATGGGTCGTGAAGAGCGACGAGGCGCGGACCACCTCGAGGGCTTCGGGGAAGGTCAGCTTGTCGTTCTGGATATATTCGCGGAGGCGCTCCAGGCCGATCAGTGCGGCGTGGCCCTCGTTGCAATGGTAGATCGTCGGATTCAGGCCGAGGGTACGCAGGGCGCGGATGCCGCCGATGCCGAGGAGCACTTCCTGCTTCAGGCGGTTTTCCCAGTTGCCGCCGTAGAGGTGGTAGGTGATCTCACGGTCTTCGGCGATGTTGGCCTCGAAGTCGGTATCAAGCAGGTAGAGGTCGGTACGGCCGACGGCGACCTTCCAGATGCGGGCGGTCAGGGTGCGGCCGGGGAATTCCACACTCACGGTCTTCCACTTTCCTTCCGCGTCGAGCACCGGCTCGACGGGAATCTTCAGGAAGTCCTGCGGGTTGTATTTGGCGACCTGGTCGCCCTGGGCGGTCAGGACCTGGGTGAAGTAGCCGAAACGGTAGAGGAGGCCGACCGCGACGAGGTTCACGTTCATGTCGCTGGTCTCCTTCAGGTAGTCGCCGGCGAGGATGCCGAGACCGCCGGAATAGATCTGGAGGGAGGTGTCGAGGCCGTACTCCATGCAGAAGTAGCCGACGCTCGGCTCCGTCCGGTTCGCCTTTTCGGACATGTAGGCGTTGAATTCATCCATTACCTTTCCGAGCGCGGCGAGGAAGGATCCGTCGCCGGCGAGCTGGTTGAAGCGCTTGATGCTGACGGTGTCGAGGACGGCGCGGGGGTTGTGGCCGGACGTGTGCCAGATTTCGGGGTCGACGGTCTTGAAGAGGGCCTTCGCGCTGTCGTTCCAGCACCACCAGAGGTTCTTGGAAAGGGTTTCAAGCCCGGAAAGGGCTTCGGGGAGATGACGGGTAACCATAACGCTCTTCCAGGAAGGAGCGTTCATTTCAATTTTGTTAAATTCCATAAAAGCTTATTTCTGCGAAACAGCGTCGTTCACACGGATGATGAAGTCGCTGAGAACGTTCATATAGTTGATAAAGGCTTCGTAGGGGGTATCGTACGGATTGAAGCGCTTGTGGATTTCCCCGTCGGAGAAGTACTTGGTGCACATGTAGTAGAGGTGGTCGCTCTCCTGCAGGTGGCCGAAGTCGGCCCAGAGCATCGGATCGTCCACGAGGGACAGCTTCTCGACCAGGCCGTAGAGCTTGTTGTAGGCGTCCTGCTGGAGCTCGTTGCCGAGCCAGGCGGACACATCGCGCTCCTCGTCGGCCCAGGAGATGGCCTCCGGGACGGAGATGTCCGAGACCGGCTTGTGCTTCGCGGCCGCCTCGGCGGGCGTCACGAAGTCCATCTCGCCGGTCGCGAGGACCTGCTCCGGCAGCGCGGCCATGAAGTCGAAGATGCCGGTCGAGCGGTCCTGGTGCTCACCGAAGGTCTCGTAGTCCATGAACAGGTTCACGATGTCCCCTTCCGTGGCCTTCAGCCAGCCCACGAACTTCTCGGCGGTCAGCGGCCAGTCGCACCAGCCCTTCTCGGAGAAGCGGAAGGCGATGTCGTCGCTGAGCGCGTAGTTGCGCAGCAGGACGCTCAGGTCGGGACGGAGGTCGTTGCTGTAGACGTAGTTGGGGCTGCGCCAGCCCATGATGTGGCGCGCGCCTTCGGTCAGCATCGTCTTGAAGCCCATTTCGCGGACCTGGGCGCCGATCGAATCGGAGTAGATCAGCTCCGTGTTGCGGAAGGAGACCGGCTCGACGCCGAAGAGCTCCTGGATGTGCTCCTTGTGCTTGAGGACCTGGTGGCGGAACTCCGCCGGGGAGATCAGGGACGCGAGGGAGTGGTAATAGGTCTCGCTGAGGAATTCCACGCAGCCCGTGTCCGCCAGGCGGCGGAAGCTCGTGATTGCCTCGGGCGCATAGCGTTCGAACTGCTCGAGCACGGAGCCGGAAAGCGAGAAGGCGACCCGGAATTTGCCCTTGCCCTTGCGGATGGCTTCCAGCAGAAGCTCATTCATCGGCAGATAGCTCTTCTGGACGATGCGCCTGAGGATCGTCCGGTTCGCGAAGTCGTCGTAGTAATGCGAATCCTTTCCGATATCGAAAAACCTGTACAACCGGAGTCTGGTCGGCTGATGCACCTGGAAATACAGACAGATACTCTTTTTCATATGGCGTTTATTGTATTAGCGATTCATAAACCTGCTTCATCTTGGCGGTCGCGTTGTTCCACTTGAGACGGTTGACCTCGTCGAAGCCCTGCTTCTCGGCGAAGGACGCGAGGGCCGGGTACTGGATCAGCGCGTAGATGTCGTCCGCCATCGCGTCCACATCCCAGAAATCGACCTTGAAGGCATATTTCAGGATTTCGGAAGCGCCGGACTGGTGGGAGATGATCGAGGGGACGCCGGTCCGCATCGCCTCGAGCGGGGAGATGCCGAAGGGCTCCGAGACGGACGGCATGATGTAGACGTCCGACAGGGCGAACATCTTCTGGACGTCGGCGCCCCGGAGGAAGCCGGTGAAGTGGAAGCGGTCGGAGATGCCGAGGCGGGCGACCTGGCGGATCGAGCGGTTCATCATGTCGCCGCTGCCGGCCATCACGAAGCGCACGTTCTTCGTCCGCTTGAGGACCTTCGCGGCGGCCTCGATGAAGTATTCGGGGCCTTTCTGGAAGGTGATGCGGCCGAGGAAGGTCACGACCTTGTCGCGCACGCCGCGCTCGACCACCATGTTCTCGCGGCCGCTGAAATCGACGGCGTTGTGGACGGTCACGACCTTTTCGGGGGCGATCCCGTACTTGTTGATCACGATATTGCGGGTCAGGTCGCTCACGGCGATGACCTTGTCGGCCGCCTCCATGCCCCTGCGCTCGATATCATAGACGCGGGTGTCGATGTTCTCGTTGGAGCTGCGGTCGAAGGAGGTCGCGTGGACGTGGACGACGAGCGGCTTGCCGGACATCCGCTTCGCGGCGATGCCGGCCATGTAGGTCAGCCAGTCGTGGGCGTGGATCACGTCGAACTCGTGCTTGTGCTGCAGGGCGATCGTGCCGCCGACGAGGGCGTAGCGGGCGACCTCTTCCATCAGGTTCTTCCCGTACTTGCCGGAGAACTTGAACTTCTGGCCGTAGGAGATGCGGAAATCCTTCTCCTGGCGGCGGCGCTCTTCCTCAACGACGCTGGAGAACTCCTCGGGGTCCACGTACGGGACGAGGTTCGAGCCGATATGGATATACTTGACGCGGTCCAGGAACTCGGTTTCATTCATCAGGGCGGTGTCGACCGCCACGTCGCTGGCATTGATGATGGTCGTCGCGCTCTGGTCCTCGTCCCCGGAAGCGGAAGGCATCACGAAAAGGGTTTCGACGCCATTGTACGCCAAGCCCTTGACGATGCCCTCGCAGGCGGTTCCCAGGCCTCCCGCGATATGGGGAGGAAACTCCCAGCCGAACATTAATACTTTCATATCCTGTTACTTGTTTTTTTCCATCAAACGATAGATCTCCAACAGGGAGGCGGTGCTCAGGGCGGAGGAAATCGCGCCGTGGGGCTCGTGCGGCGGGTCGCCGTCGTAGAGCTCGGAGAAAGCGCCGACGCCGTGCTTGTTCAGGTCGTCGAAGAAGCCTTCGACCAGCCATTCCGCCTTCTTCCCGAAGGACGGGCCCTTCACGCGGAAGCAGACGTCCACATACGGGGCGAGGAGCCACGGGCGGGCGCTGCCGCCGTGATAGGCGAGGTCGCGCTCGGTCTGCGAGCCCTCGTACACGCCCTTGTAGCGGTTGTCGCGCGGCGAGAGGGTCCGGATGCCGCGGGCGGTCAGGAGCTCGGCGTCGATCACGCGCAGGATCGCAGGGGCAAGCTCCTCGTCGATCGGGGAATACTTGACCCAGAGGGCGTAGAGCTGGTTCGGACGGACTTCGCAGTGCTGGCCGGCGTTGTCGACATAGTCGGCCAGGCAGCCGTTCTCGTCGTTCCAGAACATCGGCTGGTAGTTCGCCCGGGCGAGGTCGCGCACCGGCGTCCAGGTCTTCACGAACTTGCCGGTCTTCTTGCCCCAGGAGGCCTCCATCTCGAGGGCGAAGCAGAGGGCGTTGTACCACAGGGCATTCGTCTCGACCTGGTAGCCGGCCCGTTCCGTCACCGGCCAGCCTTCGATATAGGCGTTCATCCAGGTCAGCGCGGTCCGTTCTTTCTGGGCCCAGAGCAGGCCGTTGGGCTGCAGGGCGACCTCCTCGCGGTGGTCCGGCGCATAGCTTTCAATCACCTTCTTCAGGGTGTCGCCATACTTCTTCCAGACGGCGGCGGGGTCGGCGCCGAAGTCCAGGTAGGCCTGGAGGGCGGTCGCCAGGCGCAGCGGCGCCTCGATCTGGGTCGTGCGGCGGAAGAGCCGCTCCTGCTCGTCGGAGAGCAGGTTGTCGAGGATTTCCTCGAACTCGGCGGCGTCGCCCTTGCCCGTCAGCACGAGGCCCGGCAGGGCCATCAGGGTCTCCCGCAGGAGGCCGGTATAGAGCCAGGAGAAGCCGGCGGTAATTTTCTTGTGGCCGTTGTGGGTGCAGACGAAGATGTCGGCCCAGCGGCGGAGCTGTTCGCGGATGTCGTGGACGACCGGGGTCGCCTTCTCGAGGCGCGTGAACTTCGCCTTCAGGCCTGCGGGGGTCTCCTCGTGGAGCGCGGCGGAGAAGACGGCGGTGTCGCCTTCCTTCATCGGACGCTCGAAGTGGCCGGGGACCAGCAGGTCTTCGCGGCAGTCGAAGCCGCGGCGGTATTCGTCGGAATAGGTTACGTTGTTGTACCAGCAGGGGCCGGGCAGGAACTTCGTGCCGCTGCCGCTCAGCTGGAGGTAGAGGTCCGGGAAGTCCCGGTACATCCGGAAGGCGGCGCCGCCGGGCACAGGACGGCCGGACGTGTCGGCCTCGGAGTTCTGGCTGGTCAGCGCGTGGATGTTGCGGAAGGCCAGGAAGGGCTTGAGCTGGAGGGTCACCTTCGAGGGGGCCTGGAGCAGCTCGAAGCGGATCAGGATCTGGTTGTGGTCCGGCTCGAGGAGCAGGCTCTTGCGGAAGACGATCTCGCCGACCTTGTAGGTGATCTGCGGGACGCAGTCGGCGGAGAAGTCGACGACGTATTTGTGGCCGCGGGGCTCATGGATGTCGCCGTAGCAGTGGATGCCGAGGTTGAACTGCTTCCCGTCCACGACGAGGGTCTCGTCCAGCGCGCTCAGAAGCAGGTATTTGTCTCCGCCGAACCTGTCCAGCGTCACGGCAAGGAGGCCGTGGTAGCGGCGGGTGTTGCAGGCGACGATGGAGGTGTTGCAGTAGGCGCCCACCTTGTTGGCCGCGATGATTTCCCGCTTCAGCGAGTAGGAAAGGTTGACCAGCTCGGACTTGTTGAATTTCAATAATGCCATAGGACGGTTTTATTTTCTCTTTTTCTCCAACACGAAGGCGGTGCGGCTCGGGAGGTAAAGACTCAGCCGGCCGTCCGCGAGGGACTCGTGACGCTCACCGCGGGTCACGCGGCCGAAGCCGCCGAACGCCCGCTCGTCCGAAGACAGCACGACCTCGTAGGTTCCCCGGGGACAGTCGAACGCATAATCGACGAAGGAACCCGTCGGGTTGAAGTTGAGCGCAAAGATACGGCTTTTCCGACTGAATAGCAATACTTTCTTTTCCTCGTCGGCGTAGATGAGGCGCGGCGGTTCGGACAGGATGCGTTTGGCGCGGAAGTAGCGGACCATCGCGGCATCGAAGGCTTCCAGGCCGCCGTAGCGCAGGTCCGGATTGTCGGGGAGGGACCACTGGCGGCGGGCATACTTGAAGGACCAGCCGTTCCCCTCGCGGGGGAAGTCGATCCACTCCGGGTGGCCGAATTCGTTGCCCATGAAATTGAGGTAGCCGTCGCCGGCGGTCGCGGCGGTGACGAGGCGGATCATCTTGTGGAGGGCGATGCCGCGGTCGACGACGAGGTTCTGGGAGTCCTTCCGCATCGCGAAATACATCTCCTTGTCGATCAGGCGGAAGATGATCGTCTTGTCGCCGACGAGGGCCTGGTCGTGGCACTCCGCGTAGGCGACGGTCTTCTCGTCCTCGCGCTTGCGCGTCAGCTCCCACCAGATCTCACCGACGCTCCACTGCTCGTCGGACTTTTCCTTGATCCACTTGATCCAGTGGTCGGCGACGCCCATCGCCATCCGGAAGCCGAAGCCGATGCCATAGGCCTCGTACGGGGCCGCGAGGCCGGCCATGCCGCTGACGTCCTCGGCGATCGTGATCGCGTCAGGGTAGATCTCGCGGATCAGCATGTTCGCCAGGGCGAGGTAGATCACGGCGTCCTTGTCGACGCCTTCGTCGAAGTAGTAGCGGTAGTCGCCGAAGTCCTTGCCGAGGCCGTGGTCCCAGTAGAGCATGCTCGTCACGCCGTCGAAGCGGAAACCGTCGAGGCGGTACTCCTCCATCCAGTACTTGCAGTTCGACAGGAGGAAGTAGCGGGTCGCATCCTTGCCGTAGTCGAAGCAGCGGGAGCCCCAGGCGGGATGGCGGCCCTGGGGGCCGTAGAAGAAGTAGAGGTCCTCGCGGCCGTCGAACTCGCTCAGGCCTTCCGCGACGTTCTCGACGCTGTGGGAATGGACGATGTCCATGATCACGGCGATGCCGAGGCCGTGGGCCTCGTCCACCAGGGCCTTGAACTCCTCCGGGGTCCCGAAGCGGGAGCTCAGGGCGAAGAAGTTGGAGACCTGGTAGCCGAAGGAGCCGTAGTAGGGGTGCTCCTGGAGGGCCATGATCTGGATCACGTCGTAGCCGAGCTTCGCGACGCGCGGCAGCACGTTGCGGCGGAAATCATCGAAGGAGGCGACCTTCTCCTCCTCGGAGCTCATGCCGATGTGGCATTCGTAGATGAAGGGGTTCGGGCGCTTGCCGGGGCGTTCGTTCTTCCAGCGGTACGGGGTCTCCGGGGCCCAGACCTGGGCGGAGAAGATCTTGGTCTCCGGGTCCTGGACGGCGCGGGTCACATAGGCGGGGATGCGCTCCCCCGCCCCGCCGGGCCACTCGAGATAGAGCTTGTAGAGGTCGCCGTGGCGGAGGAACATCGCGGGGAGCGTGAGCTCCCAGTTGCCCTCGCCGACGGGCCGGAGCCGGTAGGCGTCCGTGCGCTTCCAGTTGTTGAAGTCGCCGACGAGCCAGATCTTCGTCGCGTTCGGGGCGTACTCGCGGAAGACCCAGCCGCCGTCCGCGGCGCGGTGGAGGCCGTAATAGATGTGGTTGTTGACCGCATCGGCGAGGCGGCCGTCGCCGGCGATGTGGGCGCGGGTCTGCGCGATCTGGCGGTGGCGCTCGTCGATGACGCCCCGGAACGGTTCAAGCCAGGGGTCGGTCTCGTATATCTTCTTCATGGCTGTTGGATTTTTTCGCGGGATTCACGCAGGTAGCGGCGGCAGCGCTCCGAGAGCTCGCCGGCCTCCTTGATGTACTTGTCGATGTCGTCGATCCCGGTCGCGGGGTCCTCGACGGTCTTGGCGATTTCTTCCAGGCGCCGGACGGCGGCGCCGTAATCAAACTTTTCCATCCACGGTGCAGTTTAAGGTTCCGTCCCGGAACAGGACCCGGAGCCGGTCGCCCCGCGCGAGGCCGGCGGCGGACTTCAGGACGACGCCGCGCGCGTCGGTCGCGAGGGTATAGCCCCGCTCCAGGATGCCGCGCGGGTCGGCGGCCCGGATCCGGGCCAGGAGCAGCTCCACGCGGGATTCCATCTGGGATATCTTGGCATTGAACGCAAGGCGGAGGCGCGCCCCGAAGGACTCGAGGCGGGCGTCCTCGGCGGCGTAGCAGTCGAGGAACTCGTCCGCGAGGGCCGTCGGCGTCTTCACGAAGCGGAAGGCCACCATGTCCGCGACGTGGTAGTCGCGGTCGTGGCCGATTGCCGTGAAGACCGGCACCGGCAGCTGCGCGATCGCGAGCGCCAGGGCGTAGTCGTCGAAGCAGGCGAGGTCCATCGCCGAGCCGCCGCCGCGCAGGATCAGCACGGCGTCGTAGCGGACGTCCGCCGTCTCGACCGCCGCAAGGGCCTCGATCATCGAGGCGGGGGCCGACGCGCCCTGCATCGTCGCCTCGAAGAGGTCGACGCGGTAAGCGAAGCCGTACTCGTTCTCGAGGAGGTGGCGGCGGAAATCCCCGTAGCCGGCTGCGTCCGCGGCGGAAATGACGGCGAGCGCATACGGCAGCGGCGAAAGGGCGAGCGCCTTCTGGCGGTCCATCATCCCCTCCTCCTGGAGGCGGGCGACGGTCCGGCGGCGCTGCAGCTCCATCTCGCCGAGCGTGAACTCCGGCTCGACCTCGTCGATCGAGAGCGTGAGGCCGTAGAGCTCGCTGTAGGTCACCTGGACCCGCACGAGCACCGACATGCCCTGCGTGAAAAGGGATCCCGTCGCCTCCCGGAAGGCGGCGGAGACAATCAGATAGCGGGAGCGCCAGATCACGGCCTTGGCCTTCGCCACCGCGCCCCGGGGGCCGTTCTGGCAGAGGTCCATGTAGCAGTGGCCGTTCGATTTGACGCTGACGGAGGCGATTTCCGCCCGGACCCAGACGCGGTCGGGGAAAAGGTCCTCCACGCCGGACTTCATCTGCTGCTGAAGCGTCAGGAGATCTACAAATTCCCTTTCCATAAAAAAGCGTTCGGTATCCTTACAAATGTACGGAAAAAAGCGCAATTTTTCGTATCTTTGTTCTTTGAATTCAGGAGCGTCATGAAGATCACGGAAGCCCGTTTCGCGGGCAGCAGCACCCACGTCGGCCAGAAGCCCGGACAGAAACTGCCCGAGTTCGCCTTCATCGGTCGTTCCAACGTCGGGAAATCCTCCCTGATCAACATGCTCTGCGGCAACCGCAAGCTCGCGATGACCTCCTCGACCCCCGGCAAGACGAAAGTCGTCAACCACTTCCTGATCAACGACCGCTGGTACCTGGTCGACCTGCCGGGCTACGGCTACGCGAAGCTCTCCCAGAAGGCCCGCGAGCAGCTCTCCGCGATGATCCGGGACTACATCTACCACTCCGAGGAGATGGTCCTGCTGTTCGTGCTGATCGACTCGCGCCACGACCTCGGGAAGAACGACCTCGACTTCCTCTGCGAGCTCGGGGAGAACGGGATCCCCTTCTCCGTCATCTTCACCAAGTCCGACAAGCAGAGCGCGACCGCCGTGCGCGCGCAACTCGAGCGCGACCGCGCGCAGCTCTCGGAATTCTGGGAAGAGCTGCCCCCGATGTTCCTGAGTTCCGCCGCGACCGGCGAAGGGAAAGAAGCAATTTTAAATTACATAGACCAAATTCTAGCCTCCTTGCAACCATGACAAAAGAACACAGAATCGCACTGTTTGCCTGCAGCGCTTCCCGCGACTTCGCCCTCCGCGTCATCGACGGCCTGAACGCCATCCGCAGCTCCTCGGAGCCGGAATACCGGCTCGGCCTTTCCGAAATCTCCCGTTTCAGCGACGGCGAGTTCCAGCCCGCCTATACGGAGAGCGTCCGCGGCGCGACCGTCTTCATCGTCCAGTCCACGTTCCCGTCGGCCGACAACCTGATGGAACTCCTCCTGATGATCGACGCCGCGAAACGTGCCTCCGCCGACAAGGTCATCGCCGTGATGCCGTACTTCGGATGGGCCCGCCAGGACCGGAAAGACCGCCCGCGCGTATCGATCGGCGCGAAGCTCGTCGCCAACCTGCTGCGCACCGCCGGCGCCGGCCGCATCATGACCTGCGACCTCCACGCCGACCAGATTCAGGGTTTCTTTGACATCCCCGTGGACCACGTCTACGCCAGCAAGGTCTTCATCCCGTACATCCGGGAGATGAACATCGAGAACCTCTCGATCGCCGCGCCCGACATGGGCGGCGCCAAGCGTGCGAACGCCTACGCGAAAGACCTCCGCTGCCCCGTCGTGATCTGCCACAAGTCCCGCGAGAAGGCGAACGTCGTCTCCTCGATCACGGCGATCGGTGAGATCGAAGGCCGCAACATCATCATCGTGGACGACATGATCGACACCGCCGGCACCCTCTGCAAGGCCGCCGACGTCCTGATGGAGAAGGGCGCCGCGAGCGTCCGCGCCTGCGCGACCCACGGCATCCTCTCGGGCAAGGCCCTCGAGAACATCGCCGGTTCCGCCCTGAAGGAAGTCCTCATCACCGACACGATTCCGCTGCGCCCGCGCCCGGACCAGGATACCTCGAAGATCACCGTCATCTCGATGGCCGGCGTCTTCGCCAGCATCATCCGCAAGGTCTACTATTACGAACCCATCAGTACCGAATTCATCTTCTAGCCGATGAAGGTCTTCCTCCTCGCTCTCGCCCTGCTCGCCCTCGGAATCGCCGGGATGTGCGTCAGCATCCTCCTCCGCAAGGACGGCAAGTTCCCGGAGTACGAGGTCGGCTCGAACGCGGAGATGCGCCGGCGCGGCATCACCTGCTACAAGGACGAGGACGCCCGGCTTCAGCGGCAGGCCTGCGACGGAAACAACTCCGAGGCCTGCAAGGATTGCGGACTGTATAAAAAGAACTAGCTTATGTCACTGGTAGCCATCGTCGGAAGACCGAATGTCGGGAAATCGACGCTCTTCAACCGCCTCGTCGGGATGCGCAAAGCCATCGTCGACGACACGGCGGGCGTGACCCGGGACCGCCACTACGGCAAATGCGAATGGTGCGGCCGGGAATTCTCCGTCGTCGACACGGGCGGATACACGACCAACTCGGAGGACGTCTTCGAGTCCGCGATCCGCGACCAGGTCCGGATCGCCATCGACGAGTCCGACGTCGTCCTCTTCATGGTCGAGGCCGCAACGGGCGTCACGGACTATGACGCCGAGATCGCCGACATCCTCCGCCGCGCGAAGAAACCCGTCGTCCTCTGCGTCAACAAGGTCGATTCCGGGGACAAGATGTACGACGCGTACCAGTTCTACAGCCTCGGGCTCGGCGAAGTCTGGAGCATCTCCGCCGCCAACGGCAGCGGGACCGGCGACCTCCTCGACGAGGTCGTGCGGCTGCTCCCCGCCGACGCCGCCCCCGCCCCGGAAGACCGCCCGGACCTCCCCCACATCGCGATCGTCGGCAAGCCGAACGTCGGCAAGTCCTCCCTGACGAACGCCCTGCTCGGGCAGGAGCGCAACATCGTGACCCCCGTCGCCGGCACGACCCGCGACAGCATCTCGACCTACTACAACAAGTTCGGCCACGAGTTCATGCTCGTCGACACCGCCGGCATGCGCAAGAAATCCAAGGTCAGCGAAGACCTGGAGTTCTACTCCGTCATGCGCTCGATCCGCGCGATCGAGAATTCCGACATCTGCGTCCTGATGATCGACGCGACCTCCGGCATGGAGGCCCAGGACATGGCGATCTTCAACATCATCCAGCGCAACCGCAAGGGCTGCGTGCTCGTCGTCAACAAGTGGGACCTCTTCATCAAGGACAACAACACGCTGCGCGACTACGAAGCCGCCCTCCGCGAGCGCATCGCCCCCTTCAGCGACGTCCCCATCATCTTCACCTCCGTCGTCAGGATGCAGCGCATCATGGACGTGCTGAACGCCGTCGCCCAGGTCGCCGAGAACTACCGCACGAAGATCCCCACCGCCCGCCTCAACGAAGCGATGCTCCCGGAGATCGAGGACTACCCGCCGCCGGCCTGGAAAGGAAAATACGTCAAGATCAAGTACGTCACGCAGCTCCCGACGCGCTTCCCCGCCTTCGCCTTCTTCTGCAACCTCCCGCAGTACGTCAAGGACCCCTACAAGCGCTTCCTCGAGAACAAGCTCCGCGCCCACTTCAACCTCACCGGCTGCCCCGTCCAGATCTACATCCGGCAAAAATAGTTTTGCCGGATGCAGATTCCTCCACCCCCCTGCACCCCCGAGGGGGACGGGGGAAAGGATTCCCCCGCACGGCAGCGCCGTCCCCCTTCTGTCGGCGCTCCGCGCCTCCGCATGGTCGAAATGACAGGAAAGCAGAAAGAACTTTTTTCCTGAGATCGCAGCCTCCTTTCTGGCGGGGAGCAGGGTTATTTCTCGGGGAAGGTGATGGTGAAGCAGGCGCCCTGGAGGGTGAAGGAGCGGGAGTAGGCGATGGTGGCCTTGCAGCGCTCGAGGATGCTGCGGCAGATGGCGAGGCCGAGGCCGGTGCCGCCGCTCTTGGTCGTGAAATTCGGGGTGAAGAGCTTCGAAACGTTCTCCGGGGCGACGCCGGGGCCGTTGTCCTCGAAGACAATGTCGTAGCAGCCCTCGCGGCCGGACTTGCGCAGGGAGACCTGGATCCTGCCGTCGGGCTGGTCGCCGATGGCCTGGACGGCATTGCCGATCAGGTTCACGAAGACGCGGGTCAGCTGCGGCTTCGGACCGGTCACGACGACGCCGGGGAGGCCCATGTAGCGGAACGTGATGTTCTCGCGGTTGTCGAACATCGCGATCTCCTCCTGGAGGAGGGCGTCCACGTCGATCTGCGTGGGTTCCTCCGAATAGAGCTTCGCGAAGGTCGAGAACTCGTTGGCGGTGTCGGTCAGGATGTCGATGTGGTCGAGGACGATCTTCGCGACCTCGTCGAACTTCTCCTCCCAGTTCGCGGCGCCGCGCTCCTTGAGGCGGATGATGCGCTGGAGCTGGAGCTTCATCGGCGTCAGCGGGTTCTTGATCTCGTGGGCGACCTGGCGGGCCATTGCGGACCAGGCCTTGTCGCGCTCGGCCTGGGCGAGCTGGCGGGTGCTTTCCGACAGGTCGCGGACCATCCGGTTGTAGGCCGTGACGAGCGGGGTGATCTCGTCCTCGTTGTCGTATTCGACGTATTCCAGGTCTTCCACGTTCGTCGCGATCATCTTCTTGCCCATCTCGCTGAGGGGCTTGAACATCCGCTCCACGATGTTGCTGACGAGGAAGCGGGCGAGCAGCAGGAGGATGAGGAAAATCGTCGCGATCGAGACGGTGTGGCGGACCGCCTCCGTCATGAAGTCGTAGTTCTCATCCACGTACGGGGACGAGAGGATGGCGACCATGCGGCCGTCGGCGTTGAAGACGGGGGCGTAGAGGGCGAAGTAGCGCCGGCCGGCGAGCTCCTCGCGGTTGATGAAGAAGCGCTTGTTGCCGTAGATGATCTTCTCGTAGGCGTCCTGGTTCACGCGCGTGCCGAGGAGCATCCGGTTGAAGACGTCGTTGTCGGTCGTCGCGATGAGGCTGCCGGCGGTCGAGTAGATGGAGATGTCGGCATCGTTCACGTCGCCCACGAACTGGAGGGAATTGGTGAACTCCGCCGTCCGCATGTCGCGGTCGGAGGTCACGCCCGCGCAGTAGTTGTTCATCAGGGCCTGGATCGAATTGATCTTGTCGGACATCATCAGCGTCATGTTCGCGTCGTTGCGCCGGTACACGTAGACGACACTGACGGCGGCCATCGCGACCAGGGTCGAGACCAGCGAGAAGGTCATGATATAGGTCACGCGGGCGATGTAGTAGTTCTTTCCGGGGGTCCGGACGCCCGGACGCCGCGGGATCAGGGCCAGGAGCAGCAGGTAAAAGACCAGCGCGAGGGTCGCGAAGGCGATGAAGTAACTGAACATCGTGACCTTCGGGCGGGAGAGCACGACGGACTCGTCCTCGGAGACGCGGTAGAGGAAATGGGCGTAGCCGTCGGCGGTCAGGTGGCTGACGCCGCGGTCGCGCATGGCGCGGCTGAAGAGCGCGTCCATCACCGTCGGATAGGCGAAGGAGCCGCGGAAAGCGATCAGCTCGCCGCCGACGTATTTCGCATAGTCGTATTTCGAAGGAATCAGGATCTGGCCGGGGGCGGAGAGGCCGAGGAGGCTCGCGTAGCCCTTGTTCTCGCGGTTGCTCTTCGGCGCGATGCCGACCAGCACCCGGGTCGCGCCGTAGTCCGGCAGGAAGTAGATGAAGACACCCGTGTAGCGGACCTGGCCGTTGCCGGATTCGTTGTACAGGAAACGGGAATTCTCGAAGATGGGCGTGCCCGTGCGGATGAGTTCGTTGAAGTAGCGGACGGCGGAGGGGTTGCTGGTGTCGTTGCCGATGACGACGACGCTGACGTCGTAGTTCTGGGTATACTGGAAGAGGTAGTTTTCCGTGAGGCGGTTCAGGATGGCGTAGCCGCCGTTCGGCAGGGCGGAGAGCGCCGAGATGACAAGGTCGGAGGAGATGTCGTTCTCCATCGAGCGGAGGTCGAGCTCGAGGGCGATGTCGCGCTCGATCGAGAGCATGTTCGCCCAGACGCTGACGCGGCCGCGCTCCTTGCGGAGGCCGAAGGTTCCGGACAGGGCCACGAGGTAGAGCGCCGCGAGCACGGAGAACAGGACCCGCCCGAAGCCGGAATACTGCGGCCGGAGCATCTGGAAGAGGAAGACGGTCGAGGCGAGCAGCAGGATGAAGGAGGCGTAGACCGCGGCCGAATAGAAGGAGAGCTCCCCGAGCTTGTAGAGCTCCAGGACGATGCTGGAGTTGCGGATGATGCTGCGGAAGAGGAACTGCGTGTAGAAGAGGATGCCGAGGATGCAGAGCACGCCGAGCGCGCCGAAGATCCGGCCCCGGCGGCCGCTGCGGTCCTGGCGGATGTAGCGGTAGAGCCCGCGGCGGGCCATGTAGGTCAGCACGACGGAGAAGGTCACGGCGAAGTTGATCAGGAGCACGGCGCCCAGCGAGTAGAAGACGGCCCCGTCGGCATAGACCAGCGGCGAGAAGACGCGGACGTCGCTGCGGAGCGTGCGGCCCCAGAAATAGGCAGCGAGGAGCGCCAGGAGGTTCGCCCCCAGCGTCGCGACATAGCGCCGCAGGGACTTCTTGTCCGCAAACCAGAGGCAGGACGCGACCAGGAAAAAGAGGTAGGCGCAGAGGATCAGGCAGGCGTCCGCCTTCGCGGAGTTGCCGAGCGCGTCGTTGACCAGCTTGAACTGCGGGACGCCGCCGACGCTGACGGGGACGCCGCCGCTGGACGAGAGGGGGACCACGGAGAAGCGGTCCTCCGCCGCATCCGGGATCTCGAGGCCGGCGATGACGCGGCAACTGCCCTCGGAGGCGGACTTCACGAGGTACCACTTCGTCCCGAGGTTCATATAGGAGACCTCGTCGGTCACGAAGGAAAGCGGCGAGACCACATCGGAGCGCAGGCTCGTCAGGCGCTGAAAGACGACGCGCGTGCCGATGTCATCGTTGATGACGGGAAACTGGTGGCACCAGGACTGCAGGGAATCGTTGCGGTAGCGGTACACGACCATGTCCGGCGGCAGCCGGTCCAGCTTCATCCACGCGCCCGGATCCTGCGCGAGCGCCTCCGCCACGTACGCGTCGAGCTGGGCCATCCGCCTCCCGACGCGGCGCTCCATCCGGGCGGCGGCCCCCGCGGGGTCGCCCGGCGCCGTCGTCAGCGTCAGCGTGCAGGCAAACAGCACGAGGCTGGCCACAAGGCAGATCCAAGCGAATATCTTCCGGTTCATTCGTGGTGGTAGGGTTCTCCTTTCAGGATGGTGAACGCGCGGTACAGCTGCTCTGCAAAAATCGTTCTCACCATCTGGTGGGAGAAGGTCATTTTCGAAAGGGACATCCGCCCGTCGCCGCGCGCATAGACGGCGTCGCTGAAGCCGTAGGCACCGCCGATCACGAAGACCAGGTCCCGGCCGGCGCGGGCGAGGGACTCGAGGCGCGCGGCGAACTCGACGGAGCGGTACTCCTTCCCGCGCTCATCGAGCAGGATCACGCAGTCGGAGGGCTTCAGCGCCCGCAGGACCGCCTCCCCTTCCTTCTCCTTCACCTGCTCGCGCGTCAGCGAACCCGCATTCTTCAGCGCCGGCAGCTCCACAAGCGCGAAAGGGACATAGTGGACCAGGCGGGAGGCATACAGGTCCAACCCGTCCCGCACCCAGGGCACGTCCGTCTTCCCGACACAGAGCAGCGTCACTTTCATCTCCACAAAGATAACCAGATGGCTCGGTATTTGCAAAAGGATTATCCTGCTTATGAAACTGCTTCAAAAGATTTCCACCCTGTTCCTGGCGCTGCTGCTCGCCGGCAGCCTCCCCGCCCAGAACAAAACCTACGATGTCTTCATCCCGATTTCGAAGTACATCGCCACCGGCAATGTCGACAACCTCTCCGCCTGGTTCGCCGACAACCTGGAAATCTCCATCCTCGCCAGCTCCAGCAACTCGAGCAAGGCCCAGGCGAAGCAGATCCTCAAAGCTTTCTTCGACGCCCATACCCCGCGTTCCTTCGACATCTCCCATACCGCCAGCAAGGTCAACATGAAATACGCTCTCGGCACCCTTACAGCGGGCGGAGAGCGTTTCATTGTAACGATATTCGTCAATTACGACGGGGAGAGCTACAAAATCCAGCAGCTCAAGATCGACCGCCAGTAACTAGACGCGCTGGCCGTAGGAGCGGTCGGTCGTGTTGACCGTGATCTTTTCTCCCTGCTGGATAAACAGCGGAACCATGATCTTTGCACCCGTCTCCAGGGTCACTTCCTTGAGGGCGGAGGTCGAAGCGGTGTTGCCCTTCACGGCCGGCTCGGCGTAGGTAACCTCGAGGGTCACGTAGGTCGGGAGCTCGCAGGTCAGGCAGCGCTCTTCGTCTCCGGTTACGAACATCATCTCGACGTGCTGGCCTTCCTTCATCAGGTCGGCGTTCTCGACGACGTCCTTGCTGAGCTTGATCTGCTCGTAGGTCTCTTCGTGCATGAAGTTGAATCCGTCATCCTCGGCGTAGAGGAACTGGTAGGGACGGCGCTCGACCTCGATCGTCTCGATCCGCGCACCGGCGGTGAAGGTGTTCTCGAGGATGCGGCCGTTCTCCAGGTTGCGGAGCTTGGTCTTCACGAAAGCGGGGCCCTTGCCCGGCTTGACGTGCTGGAACCAGACGATCACGCACGGCTTGTCGTTGTACTTCAGATAAAGTCCGTTCTTGAAATCAGCTGTTGTTGCCATAAATGTATGTCTTTATTTAAAGATTATCCAATCCGGGCAAAAATAAGCATTTGTCCCCGATAATGCAATACTCAGAGGGTTGCAATGCGCGCGGCGGTCCGCTCGAGCAGCCATTTCGGGGTCGAAGTCGCGCCGCAGACGCCGACGCGGTCCCCGTCCCGGAACCAGCCGGGGTCGATCTCCTCCGGGGCGCTGACCTGCCAGGTCCGGGGGTTCACGCTGCGGCAGAGCGCGCAGAGGACGCGGCCGTTCGAGCTGGCGCGGCCGGCGACGAAGACGACGGCGTCGTGGGCGGCCGCGAAGCCGGCGAGCGCGGCGTGGCGGTTCGCGACCTGGCCGCAGACCGTGTCGTGGACGGCGAGCAGCGCCGGGTCCGCGAGGCGGGAGCGGAGGAGCGCGGCGAGCGCGCGGTACTCCTGCGGGTCCTTCGTCGTCTGGGAGAAGAGCTCGACCGGGACGTCCGGGCGGAGCTCGCCGCGCGCGAAGGCGGCCTCGAGCATCGCCGCGTCCTCGACGACGAGCGCATCGCCGCCGACCTGGCCGACGAGGCCGAGGATCTCGGCGTGGCCGGTCTTGCCGAAGATCACGATCCGGCCGCCGCGGCCGCGGAGGCGGGCGTACGCCTCCTGGATCTGGCGCTGGAGCTTCAGGACGACGGGACAGGTGCAGTCGATCAGGGTATAGCCGCGCTCCGCGGCGAGGCGGTACGTCCGCGGAGGCTCCCCGTGGGCGCGGATCAGCAAGGTCGCGCCGGCGGGCAGCGCCGCGCCGGGCTCCAGCGCGGAGGCGTCCGCCTCGCGGAGGCCCTGCGCGCGGAGACGGCGCTGCTCCTCCTCGTTGTGGACGATCGGGCCGAGCGACCAGAGCGGGCCGGCGTCCGGCGCGCCGAGGTACGCCTCGGCCTGCCGGATGGCGCGGATCACGCCCCCGCAGAAGCCCGAACCGGGATCGATCTCTACCGTGAGGTCCATTACTCCAGGATACCGAATTTGCCCTGGATCAAGCCGCGGACCCAGACCAGCTCATCCGGGATCGACATTTCGGTGTTGTCCAGGATATAGGCGTCGTCGGCGCGGCGGAGCGGGGAGACGTCGCGGTGGGCGTCCGTCCAGTCGCGCTGCCGGAGGTTCTCCAGCACGTCCTCGAATTTCGGGGACTCGCCCTTCGCGACCATCTCGTCGAAGCGGCGCTGCGCGCGGACCTGCTCGTCCGCGGTCAGGAAAATCTTGACTTCCGCTTCCGGGAACACGGTCGTGCCGATGTCCCGGCCGTCCATCACGACGCGGCCCGCCGCGCCGAAGGCGTGGAGCCGGTCGTCCACGAAATTGCGCACGAAGGCGAACGCGGAGACCGGGCTGACGTGGGAGGATACCGCCAGGGAGCGGATCTCCTTCTCTACGCAGCGCCCGCCGATATAGGTCTTGCAGAGACCGTCTTCGTCCCGGCCGAAATGGACCTCCAGGCCCGGGAGGGCGGCGCGCAGCGCCGTCTCGTCAATGGTCCCTTCCGCGTCGATGATGCCGTTTTCCAGGGCGTGGAGGGTCACGGCGCGGTACAGGGCGCCGGAATCCAGGTACAGGAAGTCCATCGCGTTCGCGATGGCCTTGGCGAAGGTGCTCTTGCCGGTGGACGAATAGCCGTCGATGGCGATGATGATGTCAGGTACGCGTATCATAATGCTATAATTTCAGGACTGCGTCCGCGAGCGGCAGGACCGACTCGCGGTGGGAGATGATAATCAGGGTCTTGCGGCCCTTGTAGGCGGCGATGTTCTGCAGCAGGCGCACTTCGGTCGGGCCGTCGAGCGCCGAGGTCGATTCGTCCAGGATCAGGACGCCGCCCTCGCGGAGCAGCGCGCGGGCGATCGCGATGCGCTGGGCCTGGCCTTCGCTCAGGCCGGCGCCCTTCTCGCTGCAGACCGTGTCCAGGCCCTCCGGGAGGTCCAGGACGAACTCGGCCGCCGCGAGCCGCAGCGCCTCCTTCATCCGCTCCTCGTCCGCGGCCGGGTCGGCCAGGCGGAGGTTCTCGCGGATCGTGCCGCTCAGGAGGGTGTTGCCCTGCGGAACATACATGAAGTTCGCGCGGGTCGCCGGGGAGGACGGGACGCCGCCGATCAGGATCCGGCCCTCGGAAGGCTGCAGCAGGGCCATCAGGAGGCGGATCAGGGTCGTCTTCCCCTCGCCGGTCGCGCCCATCACGGCGGTCAGGGTCCCGGCCCCGAAGGTCCGGGAGAAATCCCGGAAGACGGGGCGCTCGGCGTCCGGGTAGGCGAAGGTGACATGGTCCACCACGATTTCGGGCGCGCCGGGGAAGACGACGGGCGCCCCCGCTTCCTCCTGCGGCAGCGCGGCGAGCTCCTCGAGCCGCTCGACGGAGGTCAGGGCGTGGATGAAGGCGGGGACGTGGCGGGCCAGCTCGGCGATCGGGCGCTGGACCTGGCCGACGAGCTGCAGGAAGGCGGTCATCATACCGAAGGTCACCGTGCCGCCGCGGATGCCGTAGACGCCCCAGAGGAAGGCGGCGGCATAGCCGGACAGGAAGCCCAGCCCCATGAAGGCGCGGCCGACGGCGCTGTAGTTCTGGCGGCGGACGCTGAGGCTGACGAGCGCGTCCTGGCGGTAGCCAAGGGCCGCGAGCACCTTCTGCGTCGCGCCGAGCGTCAGCACGACGATGCGGTTCAGCAGGTTCTCCTGCATGTGCTGTTGGATGCCGCTGTCGGCCGTACGGATGTCGGCCGTCAGCCGGCGTACGACCTTGAAGCAGAGGCGGCTGCCGACGACGGCGACCGCCATCAGCAGAAGCAGCAGCCAGGCCAGCTTCGGTGCGAGGGTCAGCAGGTACCAGGACGCCGCCAGGAGCTGGCAGAGCGTCACGATCACATCCGGGAAACGGGTGCAGAGCAGGTCCACGACGATGCGGATGTCCTCCTCGAGGCGGTTCACGGTGTCGCCGGAGTGGAAGGCCTCCCGGCCGTTCCAGCGGCTGTGCATCACCCGCGCGAAGAAGTCCGCGCGCAGCTGGGTCTGGGTCTTGACGACGTTGACGTTCTCCCACCAGGAGGCCGCGACATTCGTGGCGATCTGGAGGGTCAGGATGCCGGCCAGCAGGGCCACATGGGTCCCCAGCGGCGCATCCGAGACGCCGGTCGCGATGTCGACCAGCGACTTGCTGATCCAGACGAAGGCGAGCGAGGCGGCGATGCGCACGAGACCGATGAGGATGCTGACGAGCACCCTCCCCCGCACCGGACGGAACAACCGCCGGAGCACGCGCAAGCAGTCCCGCAGCGGCATCATCGGGCTATTCCTCCACGATGCCGGCGTCGATCCACGCACGGGCGACCTTCTCCGCGTCCGCGGCGGCCACTTCCGGCGCAACCTCGTACTTCTCCAGGAGCAGGTCCTTCAGCGTTTCGACGCTGAACTCCTTGTCCGCAACGGACTCCCAGAGGTAGGCGGCGGAGGCGTTCAGCGAGATCATCTTGTTGAAGTTGATGTTCTTCAGGCCTTCCGCGACGACGATATGCTCTCCGAGCATCGTCCGCATCCTGAATCCTTCCTTGACTTTCATAGTATCTGCACGTTTCGTTTAAACAATCTTCTGTAGGCGGCGAGCAGGTAACGGCGCAGCGGGCGGAGGGCCTTCCAGGCCCGGGCCCGGCCGGGGGGGCGCTCGCGCCCGTCCGGGCGGACGACCGCGACGACGGTCCCGGCGACGTCCTCCGTGCGGCAGGACTCCGTCCCGCGGACATTCCCGTCGCCCATCAGCGTCAGCGCCCCGCCGTCCGCGCGCAGGACGCGGTGGAGGACATAGTTGCCCGCCGGGAGCCGCGCCAGGACGATGTCGCCGGGGGCGACGGCGGGGAACTTGCGGAGCCGGACGCTGTCACGGCCGCCGCGGATGAAGGGGAGCATGCTGTTGCCCTTGGTCAGCAGCGTCACGTCGCTGCCCGCAGCGAGGAGCGCGGCGACTTCGGGGAGCAGGACCTCGTTGGGCAGCTCCCGGCAGCGCACTTCCTCCCCGCTCATAGCTTCCGCCGCTCCCGGTCCTGCCGGATTCCTTCGGAACAGACCTCCGCGGCCGCACGGTCGGCGCGGCACTCCAGGACATAGCCCGGAACGGCGCCCACGACCCGCTCGAGCGTCGCATGGAACGCATCGAAGCGCCCGTCCTCCCCCTTGAGGCCGGAACAGGATGAATAGAGCTGGGCGTAGGCCTGGACCGGCGCGCAGGGGGTCAGCCGGTTCTCCGGGGCCTGGACGATGCGCACGAAGGCGGCCGCGGGGGCCGATGCATTGCGGTAGCAGGGCGTTTTCCCGCTCCAGGGTGTCCCATAGACGCGGACCTCCCCGTCCGGAAGGACCCGGACGACGGGGTTGTCATCGTTGAGCAGCTCGCTGCCGGGGAGATGCTCCCGCCAGAGGCGGCTGTGGGTGCTCTTGCCGGCGCCGGAATGGCCCAGGAAGAGGTAGGCCAGGCCGTCGCGGACGGTCACGGACGCATGCATCTCGAGCGTGCCGAGGTCCGCGGTCCGGAAGGCGTACATCATCATCAGGGCGTTGTCGATGCAGAAACGGCCGAGGCGGCCGCTCAGGATCTGCAGCGTCCCTTCCCGGAAGCCCTCGTCGCAGACGAGGCATCCGCTGACCGGCATCCCGGAGACCGGGGCCATCCCGATCTTCCACTGCCCGGCCCGGCGGTACAGGTCGATCACCGGTTCGCCCGGTCCCTCGTTCGAGACCAGGACTTCTTCCCATCCGGCGGCGTCTTCCGCCGCTGCTCCGTCCACGACCGTGAGCGAAAAGACCGTCTCCGACTCCGCGGTCCGGAAGGGCGCGTAATTATCCAACGTTGCCCACAAAGGGGACTTTGCAGGCAATGTCAGGCGGAAGCCGTGACCGGCTACGTTGTAATATTCAGTCATTTACAGCTGGGCGGCCTTGGCGGTGTAAGCGTCGGCCCTCGCTTTCATCTTCTCGGCGCGGACCTCGCTGTCCGGGTGGGTTGAGAACATCTGCTCGACGGTCGAGAGTTGGTTGCCGGAGCCGAGCTGGCTGAGCTTCTTCAGGGAATTGAACATCGCATACGGGCTGCAGCCGTGCTCGGTCGTGACCTTGAAGCCGTATTCGTCGGCGCGCAGCTCCTGCTTCTGGGAGAACTGGGAACTCAGATAGAGTTCGCCGATGTCGCCGAGGGCGGTCTTCGCAATCGCGCCGACGGAGCCGGCGGCCCCGATCGCACCGCGGGCCGCGGCGGTCAGGTAGGCGTTCTTCATCGCGCGCTTGGTATCCTGGTGGGCGACGTGGCCCATTTCGTGGCCGATGACGGCCAGGAGTTCCTCATCATCCATGATGTCCATCAGGCCCGTGTAGACGCGGATCGAGCCGTCGCCGCAGGCGAAGGCGTTCACGTCGTTGGTCTTGTATACCTTGAAGTTGATCGGGACGCCTTCGACATCGGTGATGCCGGAGAGGACCTTGGTCAGACGGCGCAGGTACGGGCCGTTCTCGATCTGGTTTTTGGCATCCATCTCCGCCACGGTCTGGCGGCAGAGGGCGACGATCTGAGCGTCGGAAATCGACAGCCCGGTCAGGGCGGTCCCGAGGGCCTGCTGGAGGTCGGCCTCGTTCCAGGCGATGTTGCTCAGCATCGAGCAGCCCGACAGGGTCAGGGAGGCGGCCGTCACAAGGAGAAGAATCAGTTTTTTCATGTTGACTTGCGGTTCGGTTTGTCTTGACAAAATTAATAAATTATTTCCACTAAACTATTTTTGTTATCTTTGGGTCTGCAAAAAAAACGGTATGAAGATTCTGGTAATTGACGACGAGCGCTCGATCCGGAATTCCCTGAAGGAAATCCTTTCGGACGAAGGCCACGAGGTAGATACCGCCGAGGACGGCGCCGCCGGCCTTGAAATGGCGGACAAGGAGAAGTACAACGCGATTTTCTGTGACATCAAGATGACCGGGATGGACGGGATGGAGGTGCTCGACAAACTGGTCGCGGCGGGAATCGACGCGGCCGTCGTGATGATTTCCGGCCACGGCGACATCGACACCGCCGTCGAATGCATGAAGAAAGGCGCCTTCGACTTCATCCAGAAGCCCCTGGACCTCAACCGCATCCTCATCACCCTGAAGAACGCGACCGAAAAAGTCTCCCTCGTCAAGGAGAACAAGATGCTGAAGAAGAAGGTCTACGGGGCCGACATGATCGGCGACTCCGAGCCGATGCAGCGGATCCGCGAGATGATCGGGAAGGTCGCGCCGACCGATGCGCGCGTGCTGATCACCGGCGCGAACGGCTCCGGCAAGGAGCTCGTCGCCCGCAACCTCCACCAGCAGAGCCGCCGCAGCGCGATGCCCTTCGTGGAGGTCAACTGCGCGGCGATCCCCTCCGAGCTGATCGAGAGCGAGCTCTTCGGCCATGAGAAAGGCTCCTTCACCTCCGCCATCAAGCAGCACAAGGGCAAGTTCGAGCAGGCCGACGGCGGCACGCTCTTCCTCGATGAAATCGGCGACATGAGCCTCGCGGCCCAGGCCAAGGTCCTCCGCGTCCTCCAGGAGCGCAAGCTCTCCCGCGTCGGCAGCGACAAGGACATCGAGGTCGACGTGCGCGTGGTCGCGGCGACGAACAAGGACCTCGCCGAGGAAATCCGGAAAGGCAACTTCCGCGAGGACCTCTACCACCGCCTCAGCGTGATCCTGATCAAGGTCCCCTCCCTCGACGAGCGCAAGGACGACATCCCCCTCCTGATCGACCACTTCGTCAGGAAGTACACGGAATCCTCCGCCCCCCGCAGTTTCTCCCCCGAAGCCGTCAAGCTCCTCCAGCAGAAGTCCTGGCCCGGCAACATCCGCGAGCTCGACAATGTCGTCGACCGCCTCCTGATCCTCGGCGACCCCGTCGTCTCCGCCCAGAACGTCAAGGACTTCGTCAACCTCTAGCCCCCCCCTGTCATTCCGAGCGAAGCGAAGAAATCTCGCAGAAAGGACTGTTTTCCTGAGATCGTCGAAAAAACGCCGCCTCAGAAAAACAGTTCTTTCTGCTTCCTGCCCAACAGCGCCACCACCCCTTTCTCATCTGCGGAACCCGCCGTCCCCCTCCCGCCACGCGTAGATCATAATGCACTGATTATCACCACCCCGTAAAATCGACTTCTGCAAATCACATAAGTCCTTTTTATAACCCGCTCTGCGACAGCCCTTTGCAAAAAACACCCACGTCTCCCGCCCCCAGCGATCCCCACATGCCCAGACACTCCCCTCCTAACCCAGCCTTCCCGCCCCGCAAAAGACACATTTCCGCCCAAATTGTGTCTGGCGGACAGCGCGGAGGGGCGCTTGTGCGGGGTGGGGGCTACGCATTTGCAGGGGTGGAAGCCCTGGAGCGCTCTCCAGCGGGGGTGAGGGTGCAAATGCGTAGCGGTAAGACAGCGCTGAGGGCCGCGGGGGCGGGGTGGGGGCTACGCATTTGCAGGGGCGGAGGCCCTGCAGCGCATTCCAGCGGGGGTCAGGGTGCAAATGCGTAGCGGCAAGGCAGCGCTGAGGGCCGCGGGAGCGGGGCGGCGGCTACGCATTTGCAGGGGCGGAGGCCCTGCAGTGCATTCCAGCGGGGGTCAGGGTGCAAATGCGTAGCGGCAAGGCCGCGCGGAGGGCCGCGGGGGCGGGGTGGGGGCTACGCATTTGCAGGGGCGGAGGCCCTGCAGCGCTCTCCAGCGGGGGTGCCGGTGCAAATGCGTAGCGGCGAGGCCGCGCGGAGGGGCGCGCGGGACGGGCATGACGGACGCGCGGGACGGGTGGAACCGGCTGGGGCAGCGGGATCAGAGGAAGATGAGTTTGGAGAGGGAGTCCGGGGAGAGGATGCGGCGGGCGGCGGCCTGGAGGTCGTCGGCCGTGACGGCCTCGACCTTGGCGCGATCCTCCTGGTCGGAGGAGATGCTGCCGAAGGCGAGCAGGCTCTTTCCCATTGACAGGCACTGGGTCTCGCCGCCCTCGGCGCCGATGGAGAGCTGGCCGATCAGCTGCTTCTTTGCGGCATGGAGCACGGCGGGTGTCAGCGGCCGCTCCCGGAGCAGCGCGAACTGCCGCAGGATGACTTTCTCGCAGGCGGCGAAGTTGTCGCGGTCGCAGCCGAGGCTGACGGCCAGGACACCGCTGTCCCGGAACTGCGTGTAGGAGGCCTCCACGCCATAAACCCAGCCCCGTTTCTCCCGCAGCTCGCGGTTCAGGACCGAGTTCGAGCCGGGGCCGGCGAGCAGGTTGGCGAGCAGGACCGTGGCGATGCGCTCGCGCTCCTCGTAGAGGGAGGGGGCGGTGGCGCCGAACACGGCGTTCAGCTCGTGGTTGCGCTTGTCCACCGTCTTCTCGAAGACGTGGCCCGCGAAATAGGGGCCGCGGAGGGCATGGGCGACAAGGCCGGGACCGGAGGCAGACGCGGCGAGGCCGGGAGCGCCGAGGCAGCCGGCGGGCGCAACAAGGCCGGGAGCGCCGAGGCAGCCGGCGGGCGCAACAAGGCCGGGCGCGACGGCGGGGCCGGAGGCAGGGGCGATAAGGCCGGAGGCGGGAGCGGTGGCAGCGGAGCCGGGGGTGGCAGCGGAGGCGAGGCTGGAAGCGACGGGGCTCGCGGGAGCGGGGGCGGCGGGGGCGGAGGCGGCGAAGAACGGCTCCGCGAGGCGCCGCAGCTGCGCCTCAAGCCGGTCCTCGTCGAGGCCGGCGACGACGGTCAGCGCCATCCGGTCCGGCGTGAAGCCGCCGCGCGCGAAGGCGCGCAGCTCTTCCGCCGTGATTCGGCGCACGCTCGCCGCCGTGCCGAGGATGGAGCGCCCGAGGGGATGTCCCGCGAAAAGCAGCTCCTCGAAACGGTCGTAGATGTCGTCCGCAGGGGTATCCTTATAGGAATTGATTTCTTCGATGACCACGCCTTTCTCGCGCTCGACCTCCTTCTCCGGGAAGGTCGCCTGCGTCGCGAGCTCGAGCAGCAGGGAAACCGCCTTCGGCAGGTCTTCCTTGAGGACGGTCGCATGGATCACGATTTCCTCCTTCGTCGTGAAGGCGTTCAGCTCGCCGCCGAGGCGGTCCAGGCGGTTGTTGATGCTGGATGCGCTGCGCCGCAGGGTCCCCTTGAAGAGGGTGTGCTCGCAGAAATGGGCGGTGCCGCTCCGGAAGGAGCCTTCGTCACGCGTGCCGCAGCGGATGCTGAGCGCAGCCCAGGCAACCGCCGAGCCGCTCTTCTTCACCGCATATCTGAGTCCGTATCCGGTCCTGCCGATTTTCATCGCACCGCGCTTTTTTTCGAGGAGGAGAGCTGTTTGACGTCACTCCTGAGGAAACCGGCCGGGTTCCGGGTCCCGATCTTGTGCCGGTCGAAATAATACAGTTCGTGGGTTCCCGCGGAAATCACCATCTTGTAGCACCAGGAGCCGTTCTCCGGGTCCGTCGGGGCCACGACGTAGCCCACGAGCAGGTCCTCCCGTCCCTCCGCGAAAGCTTCGTCGACCTCATCCTCGCCGTAGCTCTCGAGTCCGCTGCCGGGCTGCAGGGGCTCCGTCAGGTCGTCCTCGCTCAGGTAGATGTCCTTGTCCCAGTTCTTGCGGACGCGCTGGGCATAGACGCCGAGGCCGGCATAACCGGCGACGTCGGAAGTCATCGCCTGGAGCGTGTAGTCCTGGATGATGTCGATGATGGCGGGCAGGAAGACGAACTCCCGCCCGGAGGGGAAGCTGGCCGAGGCATACGGGAACGTCAGAATCGTGAGCGACGCCTTCATCGGGTCGCTGCCCCCCGGCTCGCCGCCTTTCTCGAGCGAGAGGAAGGCGATCCCGGGCGCGGTCTCGGCCTTGGTCTGGCCGTTCACGGGCACGAGGAAATAGTAGCCGGTATTCTTCTTCGACGCCTCATACTCGGCCCGGCTGCAGAATTCGTAGGGGGAAATCCGCCAGCGGCGGGAGATTTCCTCCTGGAACCGGAGGTCGAAGATCTCATTCCCGCTCAGCACGACGCGGGTCACCTTCGAGGTAAAGTCGCTGATCCGGTGCTTGCGGGTCACGATCTTGCCCTGGGCGGCGCAGACGGAGGCTGCGAGGCAGGCCAGGACGAAGGCGGCCAAAAACTTTTTCCCTGTTTTTCCCATAGCGCAAAGTTACGAAATTAAGCGTATATTTGTAGGTATGTCAGACTATATCGTATCAGCCCGAAAATACAGGCCGGACTCCTTCGAGACCCTTCTCGGCCAGGACAATATCGCCAAGACCCTGAAGAATTCCATCCTCCGGGGGCAGCTGGCCCACGCGTACCTCTTCTGCGGCCCGCGCGGCGTCGGCAAGACCAGCACGGCGCGCATCTTCGCCAAGACGATCAACTGCGCCAACCCCTCCCCGGACCTGGAGCCCTGCGGCGAATGTGAGTCCTGCAAATCCTTTGCCGAGGGACGCTCCTACTGTATCCATGAGCTGGATGCCGCCTCCAACAACGGCGTCGAGGACATCAAGGCCCTGATGGACAAGGTCCAGATTCCCCCGCAGGTGGGCCGCTACAGCGTCTACATCATCGACGAGGTCCATATGCTCTCCCAGTCCGCCTTCAACGCCTTCCTGAAGACCCTCGAAGAGCCCCCGGCACACGCCATCTTCATCCTCGCGACCACGGAGAAGCACAAGATCCTCCCGACCATCCTCAGCCGCTGCCAGACCTACGACTTCAACCGCATCTCCGTCGGCGACATGGTCCGCAACCTCCGCTCCATCGCCGCCAGGGAAGGCATCACCGTGGACGACGAATCCCTCCACGTCATCGCCCGCCAGGCGGACGGCGCGATGCGCGACGCCCTGACCATCTTCGACCAGACCGTCGCCTTCTGCGGCACCGAGATCCGCTGCGAGGACGTGATGCGCAACCTGAACGTGCTGGACTACGAGTACGGGTTCAACCTGGTCGACCGCTTCCTCGCAGGCGACCATGCCGGTGCGCTGCTCCTCTTCGACGAAGTGCTCTCGAAGGGTTTCAACGCCCTGCATTTCATCTCCGCCCTCTCCTCGCACCTGCGAGACTTGGTCGTGAGCCGCACCGCCGGCCTCGAGGCCCTGCTGGACCTCCCGGAATCCCTGAAGGAGCGCTACCGCGAGCAGGCGTCCCGCTGCTCCCTCCAGTTCCTCTACAGCGCGCTTGAGGCGACGACCCAGTGCGAGGCCGGCTTCAAGGCCAGCACCAACCAGCGCCTCCACATCGAATTCACCCTGATGAAGCTCTGCTTCCTCCAGGGCGTCCCCGGCGCTGCTGCAAGCGCCCCGGCCGCCGCGCCGCAGCCCGCGGCCG